>CAKZLS010000133.1 GCA_937127205.1 uncultured Rhodospirillales bacterium | reverse complement strand
GAGGAGCGGAGCGACGCGGCGGTCCAGTTCGGCGCCTGAGCCAAGCGGTGGCGCTGGATTGCCGCGCTTTCGGCTCGCAATGACGGGACGTGCGTGACGGCGATGCGGGGTGAAATTCTACTGTGCTTGGGGTTGATATCGACTTTTTGCTTTTAACCCCCCCCCTCCCCCTGCCGCGCGCGTCCTCAATCCCCGCACATCTCCAGCAGCCCTTTCAGCAGCCGAGCGGTTTCGAAGTCGATGCGGCCGTTGACGCGGGCGGGGCGGAAGTGGCGCTGGAAGGCCTGGAGGGTGTTGAACCGGTTCTCGGTTTCGTAGCCGTAGTCCGCGAGCATGTCGCGGATGATATCCGGGTCCATCAGGCAGTCGTCGGACTCCGCCGGCCACAGGCCGACGCCAGCGGCGGCGAGCCCTTGCCAGTCGAACAGTTCGCCCGGATCCATCTTTCGCCGCGGCGCCACGTCGGAATGGCCGACCACGTTGCGGGCGGGAATGGCGTGGCGACCGACGATGTCCAAGGCGAGGTCGGTCAGGGCCGCCATTTGCGCCTCGGGGAACGGACGATAGCCGAATTCATGGCCGGGGTTGACCAGTTCGATGCCGATGGAACGCGCGTTGATGCCGGTGTGCCCGCGCCAATACGAGAGGCCGGCGTGCCAGGCGCGGTGGGCTTCCTCCACCAGCCGGGTGACGGCTCCGTCTTCGTCGATCAGGTAGTGCGCGCTGACCGCGGCCTCGGGATCGCACAGCCGGGCGCGGGCGGCCTCGGCGGTTTCCATTCCGGTGTAGTGCAGCACCAGCATGTCGATCGGGACGTCGTCGGTACGAGCATCGAAATTGGGCGACGGAGAGACGCGGAGTTTCATCAGACCACCGGTGCTTGAGAGGGGGCAGGAGGGGGATCGGGAGGCGGCGATGGCGGTGACGGCCTGAAGACGTGGATCATCGCAACGCCGGAAAGCGTGACCAGCCCGCCGAACAGAATTCGCACGGTCAGCGGCTCATCGAGGAGCAACGCCGCCAAAAACACCGCTAGTACAGGCGCCAGCAACATCAGCGGCACCACCCGGTTCACCTCGTATTTTCGGATCAGATAGTACCACAGTCCGTAAGCGGTGATGGATGCGGCGACCGCCATGAACACGATACCGCCCCAAGCGCGCCAGTCGGCATTTTCCAGCGCCTGCAGCTGTCCGTGCTCGAACAGCGCGCTGGCGATGGCGAACTGCGGCAGGACAAACACGGCGAACCAAGCATTAAGGACGAAGACGTTGATGTCGCCGATCCGCTTGATGATCATGTTGGCCACCGCCCACGCGAAAGCCGATGCGACCACCATGACAAGATGGATCACGCTCGGCACGGTGGCGGGATCGCCGCCCAGCAAGTAGACGCCGACGAAGGCCACGACGATTCCCACATACTGCAGGACGCTGGCCCGCTCGCGGTAGACGATGGTGGCCAACAGCAGACTGAACGGTACGGAGAGCTGAATGGCGATGGCGGCGAGGCCGGCCTCCACGCCCCGCAGCCCGGAAAACAGCAGACCGAAATGCAACCCGCCGAGCACCACCGACATGGCCAGGATCAACCACCACGACTTCCCAGGAGGCCGCAGGAAAGGCAACAGCAGAACGGCCACTAGTGCGAACCGGACGGCCAGCAACAGATTGGGCGGGATCTGGCCGACGGCGACCTTGCCGACGATGAAGTTCATCGCCCAGATCAGGATCACCGCCAGGGCGGCGGCGAAATCAAGCGGCTTCATGAATTGGGTTTTCCGAGGCCAGGAGGAGAGGGATTGGGCGGCGCTTGAGCCTCTTTCCTATTTTATGCCACGCTGCTTTTCAATCTCGTCATATGCGGCATTGATCGCCGCCATGCGTTGGTTGGCGACCTTGACGAATTCCTCGGGCATGCCCTGGGCGACCAGGGTATCGGGATGGTTTTCCCGGATCAGCTTGCGATAGGCCTTCTTGATTTCGTCGTTACTCTTGTTACGGCTGATGCCGAGGACTTCATAAGGATCCGACTTGTCGGCGCCCAGGAACATGGCGCGCACGCGCTCGAACGATTGCTGGTCGAGCCCGAAGATCCGGCTCACTTTGTGGAGGTAATCAATCTCGGACTGTTTGACGGTGCCATCGGCGCGGGCGATATGAAACAGGCCCGCCAGCAATTCTTCGAGCACCGCCGGCTCGTTGCGGAACATCCACGCGATCTGCTTGGCGTAGGGTTCGAAGCCCCTGGCGTCTTTTTTCGCCATGTCGAAGATGCGGCCGACGTTCTTCACGTCCTGCGGCGGAATTTGAAAGACCAGCTTGAACGCCTCGACCTCGGCGCGGCTGACGGCTCCGTCGGCCTTGGCCATCTTGGCGCCGAGCACGATCACGGCGACCGTGAAGGCCACCTGCTTGGCGCCGCTTGGACCCGCCGTCTCTTCGGGACCCTCCAGTTGCTCCGGCGCCTCCTGTGCGCCCCGGATCTTGTCGACGGCATGGCCGGCGAAGCCGCCGATCAAGGCTCCCAACGGTCCGCCAACCGCGAACCCCGCAAAGCCGCCGATAACCTTTCCCCAGATACTCATGGTTGTCTCTATCCAGATCGCTCTTTTGCCTACACCATAACGGGCTGCCGCCGGGAGACAAGGCCCGGCGGGGCCGCAGGATTGTAGAGAGATCCGGTTCGGTCTTTACCTCGAGGAGAAACCGAGCTTCCCGATCATCGGCAACTTCACCGCCAGGTCGTTGGGGTCAACGCCGAACACCAACCCCAGAACATTGACCTCGAGACCCTCATCGAGCGCCACCATCATCCCGACAAGCCCGAACAACGAGACCTGAAAGCCGCTGCCACTCGGCGTTTTGGCAACGAACGAACCCGATAGATAATCCTTGCCGATGGCCGTCGGCGGCAGATCGACAATCAGCTCCGGAACGGCGCGGCTGACGTAAGCGGTGAAGGTGTTGCTGTTGGGGCCCGGCCAGGCGTGGTAGCCATCCGCGTAAGGGTAGGATCGGGCGGCAAGGTCGATGCGTTCGATAACATCATCGACACCGCGGCCGCGCAGATCGAACAGGAGTTCCGGCTCGGCGCCGAACCAGCGGCCATCGGGGGGCCTGTTGTGGACGGCAAGCGCCGACTGGCCGTGGTAAGCACGCCAACCGATCACCTCGTACACCGTAAAAGCGGGCGCCCCGGCCGGCTTGACGGCGATCCAGGTATGGACGGCGAAGCGGCCCCGCCAACCCCAGGCGCGCGCGGCGTAAACCTGCACCACCGCCTCCGGCACCGCCTGGGGATCGGGCGCGATTCCGGCTGAGTCACGGCTCGCCGTCCGCCAATCAGCCGCCATCGCAAAACCCGCCGTCATAACCGCAACCAAAATTGCGGCGGTAATTTTTCGCCATGTCATTCCGTCCTCCGGAAGGCCGGGAACCTCGCCCTGTCAAAGAACCGCATTCATTGAAACGGGACGGACCGTCATTGTGTCATATTGTGACTTTTTCGCCGGGAACAAATCCGGTTACCACCAAAAACCGCGCGCCTTGCCACGATTTCAATTGAAATAAGGCAGAAAATGGGCCGCGCCAGGTTATCGCGCAATGGCCGAGCGGCAGCCCGCGGTTGCCGCAACGCCAAGAATAAAGCAAACTGTCACGGCCTTGTAACGATCGGCAACTCGACGAATAGGGGCAAGCTCGATGAAACGGGATATCGACGGACAAACTTACGACACCGAAGACGCAAGGCTGATCGCGTCCCACGAAGTGGACACGACCCATACGCGCAGAGTGACCGCGCTCTACCGGTCCAGGGCCGGCGAGTTTTTCCTGGTGGAAGAACACGAAACCCACGGGCAGGATGGCGCGTTGCTGATGCCGTTCACCGACGATATGGCCCTCAAATGGCTGGAGACCCGCGGAAAGCGCGATATCGCGGAGGAGATGTTCCGCGACAAACCGGCGACCGTGGTCATCGAGGTGGACCGCCACTTGCTGCGGGTCATCGACCAAACCGCCACCGCCGCCGGACGATCGCGAGCTGAATGGTTGACGGCCACAATCGAAGCCGCACTCGCCGGTGAGAGAGAACCGCTTTAGATCTGAGTTTCTGATCGGTCGGAGAGCAGCCGGCGGTAAATCGGCTTCAGCACCATGGGCAAGATGTATATGGGAAGCTGCCCCAGCGCGAAGTAGAGCGCGATGTCCGGATCCGCACCTGCCGGCAACACTGCCAGCAGCAATGCCATGTTACGGTTACCGCTGGAAAAACCCACGGTCAGGGCCGCGCGACGTCCAAGCAGAGCGAAAGCGGCGGCGCCGGCACACTGGAGACCCACGTAGGCGGCGAATGTGGCCGCAAGGAACAGCAAGACGTGCGCCGGCTCCTCCATGGACCGCTGGGTGACGCCATCCATGATGGCGATAGCGAACAGCACCATAAGAATGACCGCAGCGGCATCTATTCGGATCGCGTTGCGCGCCAAGCCGCCGGGACCCGCAAGCCGACGGACGAAGACCGCGGCCAGAAGAGCGCTGCCAATCATCGCGCCGAGGCGCAGGATCAGGTCGCCCGCTCCCATTGCCAGCGGCAAACCGAGAATCTCCAGGGCGACGATGGGCAGCACCAGAGGCGCCAGGATGGTCGCCGATACCATCACGACCATACTGAGCGAACCGTTGAGCCCGAGCAGCACCGACAACGCCGGCGACGACATGATCGGCGGGGCCGCCGCCATCAGCACCAAAGCGGCCACCAGACCCGCCGGCACACCCGTCGACCCGATCTCCGTGATCCACCACATCAAAGCGGCCATGACCGCGGGCGAAACCACCAAGAGCCAGCCGACGACGGCGGCGACCGCCAGCGGCCGGCGTCCTTGAGCCACGACCTCGGCCCAGTCCAGGCGAAGCGCCGCCAGGAACAACAGCCCCCACACCGACGGCGCCAACAGCGGACCCAATGCGGCGGCAAGATCCGGCCACGCCAAACCCGCGAATACGCCCGCGGCAAGAATGAGCGTGGCGTATCGGGCGAGCAAGGTCAGGATGGCGGTCATCGCCCGCCCGGTATAGCGTGTCTCGGAGCCGGGGTCTAACGGAGGAACATGCCGGAAACACGTGCGCGCCGATGAGCCGGGCAGGCACTGTCAACGGGCACGGCGCTTGGTCATGCTTCCGACCACCGGGGCGGCGATCAGGATGAGCGACATGCGCAGCAGGTGATGAACGGCGACGAAAGCAGGATCGGCGTCGAATACAACGG
>CAKZLS010000132.1 GCA_937127205.1 uncultured Rhodospirillales bacterium | reverse complement strand
CGGATAATACGTTCCGCCGGTCGTGGCCGTGGCCAGGAGATAGGAGCGCTCCTCGATATCCTGGCTATGAAGGTTCCCCGGCGCTGCCAATAGCGCGGTAGCTAAGATGGCAAGCACCGAGCGCCTGGTCATTGATCGCAACATCCTACAAAACACTCCCTCAGATAGTGTGGTCTTTGATGGCCAATTGTGCATTTGTCTGCCTTATTGAAAGCCAACAACCCTCAAACAATATTGATCTAGCAATTTACAACTCTAGAACTCGGTTACCGGCGAAGCAAGATCGATAGCCATTGATTCCCGCAGCGTCGCATGAAACATTCACCAACGCGAGCTGCGCCCATATATTGAGCACCTTGGATCAGCCTGGTGAAACAATGGGCAGCAGACGTTGTTGTCATTGGCGAAAATGTGGCGGGGATCCCGACGCCCGCGCTCGGAAGTTACGGTGGGGTAACAACGCGGAGAATTTTTTGGGTCACGAACTGACTTGGCGCGCCGATTGCTTCAGTGGGTTGCACCGTTTGGGGTAGGATAAGAGAATGCAGCAGGCGACACCTTATGGCACTTAACGAAGCCTTCGATGAAATGCGCGGATTAGGTGAGACAATCCGTGAAGCCTACCGCTCCTACAACGAATGGTTGGACGAGACCCCCATCAGCCGGCTGACGGAACGCCACCAGCAGGCAGATCTGATCTTCCGGCGGCTCGGCATTACCTTTTCGGTCTATGGCAGCGACGAAGGCGTCGAGCGACTGATCCCGTTCGATGTCGTGCCGAGAATACTCGACGCCGGAGAGTGGGACACCCTGGCCGGCGGCGTTATTCAACGCGTTCGCGCCATCAACGCTTTTCTCAACGATATTTATCACGAGCAGAACATCTTGAAATCCGGCCGTATTCCGGCGGACCTCGTGCTCCACAATCCGGCGTTCCGTCCCGAGGTTCTCGGCCTCGATTTGCCAAGGAATGTGTATGTCCATGTAGCGGGCATCGATATCGTCAGGGTGTCCGCCGAGGAATTCTATGTCCTGGAGGACAACGCCCGGGTGCCGTCGGGCGTTTCGTATATGCTCGAGAACCGCGAAACGATGATGCGGTTGTTCCCGGATCTGTTCGGTTCCCAGTCGGTGGCTCCGATCAATCACTACCCGCAAACGTTGCTGCGCAGCCTGCGGTCGGTGGGGCCGCGTGGGGTGTACGATCCCACCGTGGTGGTGATGACACCCGGACATTTCAACAGCGCCTATTTCGAACACGCTTTTCTGGCCCAACAGATGGGCGTGGAATTGGTGGAAGGCTCCGATCTGTTCGTCGAAAACGACGGGGTGTACATGCGCACCACCGAGGGGCCCCGCCGGGTCGACGTGATTTATCGCCGCATCGACGATGATTTTATCGACCCGCTTGCCTTCGACGCGAACTCCATGCTGGGGGTGCCGGGCCTTCTGTCTGTGGTTCGCAACGGGCACGTATCGCTTGCCAACGCCATCGGTACCGGGATCGCCGACGACAAGGCGATTTACTGCTACGTGCCCGACATGATCGACTTCTATCTTGGCGAGAAACCGATCCTGAAAAACGTACCGACCTATCAGTTGGGAGAGGAGGAGGACCGAAATTATGTTCTCGACCACCTCGAGGAACTGGTCGTCAAGGAGGTGGCGGGCTCCGGCGGGTACGGGATGCTGATCGGACCCGCAAGCACGGCTGATCAGCGTTTCGAATTCAGAAACAAGATCCTTGCCCATCCCACCAGTTTCATCGCCCAGCCGACATTGAGCCTCTCCACCTGCCCGACCCTGGTGGACGGCGGGATCGCGCCCCGGCACGTGGACTTGCGGCCGTTCGTGCTGACCGGCGAGTCGACGACCGTGGTTCCGGGCGGCCTGACCCGCGTCGCCATGCGCGAGGGCTCGCTGGTGGTGAATTCCTCGCAGGGGGGCGGAACCAAGGATACCTGGGTGCTGGAGGCCTGACCGATGCTCGGACGCACAGCCAACAATGTTTACTGGATGGCCCGCTACGTCGAGCGCGCGGAGAATATGGCGCGCTTGCTGGCCAGCATTTATCACATGTCGCTGCTTCCGGCTTCCAACGGGAGTGCGCTTCGCCAGTGGGAGGCGCCGCTCAGTCTCGGCGGCAACCGCGCCGTATTCGACGAACGCTATGGCGTGATCTCGCCGGGCAATGTTCTCGCGCATATGGCGCTCGACGGCGACAACCCGGGGAGCATCATCTCCAGCGTGCGCGAGGCGCGGGAGAACGCCCGGGAGACGCGCACCAATCTGACCACCGAAGTCTGGGAAGGGATCAACCAGACCTACCTCGAATTGGAAGGGATTTCGTACTCGAAAATGGTGGATCAGGGTTTTCAGGAATTCTTCGAGTGGGTCAAGGAACGATCGCATTTGTTCCGCGGCGCCATTTACGGAACCATGCGGCGAGGCGAGGCATTCACCTTCAGCCGGCTGGGCACCTTTGTCGAGCGCGCCGACAATACCGCGCGGTTTTTGTCCATTGGCTGGGATACGCTCGGCACCGGCGGAAAAGGGTCGCTGGCGGCCGAAGATTACTACCGGTGGGGCGCCTTGCTGCGCGCGTTCAGCGCCTTCAAGGCCTACCGCGAGGTCTATTCCGGGATCATCGAGCCGAAGCGGGTTGCCGAACTCCTCGTTCTGCGTGAGGATATGCCCCGGTCATTGCAGGCGTGTACCTCGGAGGTTCTTGTCATGCTGCGCGCGACCCGTGGCGATGCCTCGTGCACACGCGTGGCAGAAGACGTCCATCGCAGCTTGCAACGCAGCCGGATAGACGGCATCCTCCGCACCGGTCTTCCGCAATTTCTCAATGGCTACATCAACCGAAACAACGAACTGAACACTCTGATCGGTCGTGACTTTATGCTGGTACTATGAAGCTCTCCATTGAACACGAGACCTATTACCGGTTTACCCTGCCGGCTCACCACAGCACTCAGTATCTGCGGCTGACTCCCAGGCCGGATGCCTGTCAGAGTGTGCTGTCGTGGCACGTGTCGACGCCCGGAACGATGAGCCCATGGATCGACGGTTTTAACAACATCGTCCATACATCGGTTCAAAGCGGAACGCACGACGAAGTGCCGGTGGTGGTTCGCGGCGTGGTCGATACGACGGATACCAATGGCATTCTGCCGGCCGACGATGGGCTGCCGCCGGATATGTTCTTGCGGGAAACCCACTTTACCGCCGCGGACGGGGGTATCGTGGACTTTGCGGAATCGTATCGGGAACGCATGCTCGACGAAGGGGGCGTTGCTACCCTTCATGCCATGATGTGGGGGCTT
>CAKZLS010000131.1 GCA_937127205.1 uncultured Rhodospirillales bacterium | reverse complement strand
CAGCAACGCCAGCCGGGCCACGGTCCAGGGGCAATTCCGCTTTGTCGACGGCTCAGAGGCTACCCTGGCTGAGTTTCGCCAGGAGCGGGTTTCCAACTCCGACAATTTTCGCGACGACCAGATCTATATGGAGGACCTTGTCGGCGCGCTGGGGCGGGACACCGCGACGATTCTGATCCGATGGTCGCGGGGCAAGGGTCTCGAGCCGGAGCCGGTGGTGGCGGAATGGTGGAACGAAACCATGGGGATCGCCGACTGACCGCGCGGCGCGGACGGGGTTATTAGGCCGGGTTCTTCCCGGCAGGTTCGGCAGGTGTGTCGGCATCCGCTTCGTCGGCGTAACGTCGCGCCTCGCGGTCGTACGCGTCGAAACCGACGACCTCTCTCAGCGTGGCGAAGTCCATCAGCCGATCCGGGTTCTGCCGGCCGGCGCGCAGGTCGTCAAGGGCCTCGGTCATGGCACGTGCGGCGGCGCTGAGCAGGGTGAGCGGGTAGGCGGCAAGGACAAATCCCATGGCTTCCAGTCGCGCCGGCGGCAGCACCGGCGTGTCGCCGCCCTCAAGCATGTTGATCATCTTCCAGCCGGGAAGCTCGCGGCCGATGGTTTCCATCTCCGCCTCGCTCCGGGGCGCCTCCACGAACAGGATATCGGCGCCAGCCTCGGCGAAAGCGTGGGCGCGATCGAGCGCTTCGTCGAGCCCGTGGGTGGCCCGGGCGTCGGTGCGGGCCAGGATCAGGATGTCGCCGTGTTCGCTCCGCGCGTCCACCGCGGCGCGGATGCGCGCGATCGCCTCGGCCTTGCCGACCACCGCCTTACCCCGGGTGTGGCCGCAGCGTTTCGGCGCCAGTTGATCCTCGATCATGACTGCTGCGAAACCCGCCCGCGCATAGCCCGCCACCGTGCGCTTAACGTTCAGCGCGTTGCCGTAGCCGGTGTCGCCGTCGCCGATCACCGGAATGGAGACGGCGGCGCAAATGTCCCGGCCCTGGCCGATCATTTCGCCGTAGGAGATGAGGGCGGTGTCCGGCATCGCGAGGCGGGTGGCAGAAACGGCGAAACCGCTCATGAAGGTAAGCGGGAAACCGGCCCGCTCGATCAGCGTCGCCGACAGGGCGTCGAAGCAGCACGGCATGAGCAGCAACCGGCCCTGTTTCAGGAGCGCACGTAATTTTTCGGCGGGGGTGTCTGCGGGATGAGTCGGCATGATGGGTTGGATTTAACGCCGATGCGCCGCCAAGGTCCACGTCTTTCGCAGGCCTTTTGCGGCGTATGGCGGTCCGGGTGAAGCCCGGCGGGCGGGGAGCTGTCCCCCGGAACAGCGGCGGCGGCGGAAGATCCGCCGCCGCCCTCGTCGTCAGAAGATGACGGTCCCTCACGAGTTAGGCGCTGCGGCGCCGGCGCCAGGCACCGAGGCCCATGGCCACAAGTCCGGAGGCGAACAACGGAAGAGCCGCCGGGATCGGAACAACTCCGGTGTCGGGTCCGCGATAGCACACAGAGCTTTCGCCCGGCTCGCCAAAGCCATCGTGGCAGAGCGTGCCGCGCAGGCCGGTCCACTGCGGAAAACCAGCGACATTGCTCAGGTCGTAGAGCTCAATTACGCCGAGCTGGAGGCTAAGAGCCCAATTGTTTACGCTCGAGCCGTGCGCGAATTGCACGTTGAAATCCGGAGCTGATGCGCCGGCGAACGGGGTGAAAAACATCGCCGGGCCCCGGCCGAATGCGCTTTCATTGACATAGGAGCTGCCATTGTAGCGGAAGTCGTCGTTGGTGGAGAACGAAATAGGCGTTCCCTCGAATTCGAAATTAATCGAAAAGTTGGAATCTTCGACCGGGCCGCAAAACGCATTGCCGCATCCGGCGTCATCGAACGTCACGGAACCGGTGGCGTTGGTCGCTTGGGTAATGCCGAATGTCGACGTAACAGCGGAATTAATTCCGTGTCCGGTAGCCGAGCTCCCAAGTCCCGTCGTCAGCAAGGCATCGTCATACGCGATCCACAAGTCCCATGTTACGACCGCGGCCTTGGCTGGCGCGGTTCCGGCGGTCAGCACCGCCAAGGCAAAACCGGCAATCGCCGCTTTCCCCATCATTTTCCCAAACCTATTAACAGACATCTTCATTTCCTCCTCACGTTCGGCGTCAATCTTCCGGTGTTCCTCGCATCCGAGCGCCAAAATCAGCTACTCGCATTGAGTGCGTTTCTGGCGTGTTAGAATACCTGCAATTGAAAAGCTTTTTGCGTGTATTGTCAAACTAAAAATCTATTAAAAAGAGTACGAAATTCTTACCCATTTGGGCAAAAAAGAGATTTTATTGATGGAGGTTGAAGAGTTTATTTGAATTTATGTAAAACACCCAAATAGGTATTTACAAATTGATCAAAGGAACAAATCAGGCTGTTTTTTATCCATATGGGTACTTATAAATATGTCGATCGGGGACAATTATTTTAGGTAAGTTACATTTTAATACAGCCTAAGGGCGTGTAACCCGTAGTGGGTTCGCGGCTCTCTTGAGCAATTGCATATGAGCGGCTGTATGACACCGAAAAGAGTAGCGCCCTGACCCAAAGGCCGTGCATGGACGCGAATGTCACAAATCCGTCATTTGCCAGCGGATCGGGAGGCGCGGATATTGCGCGGTTGCAACGATGCTGAGAGGGGAAGGCGCCATGGATGGCGAATTGCGAAACGATCTGCTGGATAAACTTCGCGATGTCAGGCGCCAGGTCGTCGACAACGGCGCGGCGATGGTGGCGCGTTGGGATCCGATGCTGTCTCGGGGCGCGTTTAAGGACAGCGCCGTCAATTTGTCCCACTATCTGGCGCTGCGGCAACTGGATCTGCGGCCGCTTCAGGCGGACCTGGCGCCCTTGGGGCTGGCGTCCCTGGGGCACTGCGAGGGCCATGTCTTGCCGAGCCTCGACGCGATTATCGCCAACATGGAGATGATGCGCGGCCACGACATGCCGGAGACCCGGCGGCCGTCAGCGGACGAATACTATGCCGGCAGAAAGCTGTTGGAAAAGAACAGCGCCACCGTGTTCGGGCCCCGTCCCACAGGCCGGGAAACCCGCATTCTCGTTACGCTCGCGCCAAAAACGGCGGCGAATCCGGAGGCGCTGCGCGGATTGTTCGATGCCGGGATGGACTGCGCCCGCATCAACTGCGGCCGGGATTCGGTGGCCCAATGGTCGATGATGATCGACAATGTCCAGGCCATGAGCGCCGAGGTGGGGCGCAAGTGTCCGGTATTGGTGGATTTGGCGGGCCCCAAGATTCGCACCGACATTGTGGTCACGCCCAAGAAAACCAAAAAGGTGCAAGCCGGTGATAAGATCCTTCTGGCATTCGACACGCCCGACACCGGCAACGGTTTCTCGTTCCAGGCAAACTGCGCCATGCCCGAAGTGCTACGACAGATAAAGGCCGGCGCCAACGTCAGCATCCGCGACGGGCTGATTTCCGGCACGGTCGAGGAAATCCGCGACGACGGCGTAGTGATGGCGGTGGTCCGCACGCCGCCCGGCGGCTATCCCCTTCAGGAAAAACGGGGGATCAACTTTCCCGGCTCGGCCGTCGTGGTCCCGCCGCTGACCGACAAGGACCTGAAAGATCTCGACTTTGTGGCCGAACGCGCAGACGGCGTCGCCTATTCGTTCGTGCAGCGCCCGGAAGACATCGCCTGGCTGCAGGACGAACTGGACAAGCGGCGTCCCGGCCAGTCTCCCATGCCGATTATTGCCAAGATCGAGACCGGGCTGGCATTCTCCAATCTCCCCGAACTGATCGTTCAGGCCGCCGGCGCCAATCCGTTCGGCGTGATGATCGCCCGCGGCGACCTGGCGGTGGAAATCGGATACGAGCGTCTCTCGGAGGTGCAGGAGGAAATCCTGTGGCTCTGCGACGCCGCCCACGTGCCGGTGATTTGGGCGACGCAGGTGCTGGAGAGCCTGGTCAAGCGCGGCATGCCGTCGCGCGGCGAGTTTACCGACGCGGCCATGGCCGAACGCGCCGAATGCGTTATGCTCAATAAGGGCGCCTACATCGGCGAGGGGGTGGCCGTGCTCGACAATGTGCTGACCCGCATGGAGTCCCACAACCGAAATCGCAGCCGCCAGCTTCGCCCGCTGCGCGCCTGGGCGCGAGCGGATTGACGACGATTGGCGCTTACAGCAAGAAGACCGTCGCCAGCCCCAAGAAGATGAAAAAGCCCATGCTGTCGGTGACGAAGGTGAGCAGTACGCTGGATCCCAACGCCGGGTCGCGGCCGAGTTTGTTCATGGTCACCGGCACCCCGATTCCCACCACCGCGGCCACCAACAGGTTGAGCAGCGTCGCCGCCGCCATCACCGCCCCGAGCGCCGGGTTCTGATAGAGGGCGAAGGCGATCACCCCCATAACGCTCCCCCAGATCACGCCGTTGACGGTGCTGACGCCGACTTCCTTCAGGGCCAGCGGACGGATGTTGCTCGCGTTGATCTGATCGAGCGCGAGACCGCGAATGAAGATGGCGATGGTCTGATTGCCGGTGTTGCCGCCGACACTGGCGATGATCGGCATTAGCGTGGCCAGCGCCACCAGCTGTTCGATACTGCCTTCAAACACGCCAATGACTCGGGACGCGATGAACGCGGTCAACAGGTTCAGTCCCAGCCATAACCACCGTTGCCGCGCGGTTTTCCAAATGGGACCCAGCAGATCCTCGTCGGGGTTTAAGCCCTCCCGTTTCAATGCCTGATCCTCTGCCTCCTCGCGAACGAAATCCATCACCGCGTCCACCGTGAGGCGCCCGATCAAGCGTCCCTTGTCGTCGACCACCGGGGCCGAGACGAGGTCGTAGCGTTCGAAGGCGCGGGCCGCCGCGCCGGTATTGTCCTCGGGGCCGAAACGAGGCGCGTCTTGTTCCATGAGATCGGCCACGAACGCGCGGGGACGGTGAAGCAGCAGAGTCTTGACAGGCAGCACGCCTTTGAGCCGCCGCCGCTCGTCCACGACGAAAAGCCTGTTGGTCTGACCGGGCAGGGTGCCCAGCCGCCGCAGCTGCTTGAGCACGTCCTTGACCGTCGCATTTTGGTCCACGGCGATCTGGTCGTTGTTCATCAGACGCCCGACCGAGTCGTCGGGATAGGACACCGCCGCCTTTACCCACGCCCGGGTCTCGGGGGCCAGCGACAGATAGTGTTGCTGCAACACGTCGTCGGGAACATGGTCGGCGATCTGCGCCAGGTCGTCGTCGTCGAGATGCCGGCAGATGGCCAGAAGCCGGTCGCGGTCGGTGGCGCGGGCGAGGGCGTCGGCGACCCCGTCGGTCGCCTCCCATAGGACGTCGCCGGCCTTGTCCAGGCCGACTTGCTCCCACGCCGCGCGGCGCTGATCGCGCGGCAGCATCTCCAGCAGATGCGCGATGTCGGCGGGCGCCAGGGCATTGATCCGGTTGGCCACCTCGGCCATGTGCTGGCGATGGGTCAGCTGCTCCACCAGATCGCGTTTTTGGGTACTCTGCTGTATGGCGGCGTCGG
Organism: uncultured Rhodospirillales bacterium; assembly: GCA_937127205.1. GTDB lineage: Bacteria > Pseudomonadota > Alphaproteobacteria > Rhodospirillales > Defluviicoccaceae > CAKZLS01. Next base: position 1,404 of record CAKZLS010000131.1, on the reverse strand, counting down.
TCACCATTTGCTCGCGGCTCAGCAGCGTGATGATGGATTGGATCTGCGCCTGCAGGCGGTCTTCCGTTATCGGGGTGTCGGGCATGGTCGGTATCCTGGCTTGATGAGCGCATGGAATGAGTTGGAAATGAATGAGATGCAAGAGCGCGTTGACCTTGCGCGATGTTAACCTTTTGTGGCGCTCGGATCCTCGGCATCGTAAATTCCGCCGGCTTGCCAACCCGAGAAAAAGGGTTGATGGGCGGCACAAGTCATTCCGTCAGGACCCGTTCGCTCGGTGCGATGGATGTGGCGCGTCTGCTCGACGGCAGCGAACTGGCCAGCGAGCGGACCGGCCATCCGTTGGACGTTCTGTCCGCCTGGCACGAAACACTGTGCCGCGAAGGCGTTCGAAACTACGGGTTCGACGCGGCCCTGGAGGATCTGCGGCTTGGCGTACTGGTCAATCTCGGCATACCGGTCCGCTTCTCCGTGATCGTTGGATCGGATCCCGAAGGGCGTAAAAGGCGGCTACCGAAGGGCGGTTAAACGGCGCTGACCGTCGGCGGGGCCGTTTTTTCGCCCGTTCTCTCAGAAGTGCGAGAGCGGGCACGGTGGCCAGGAGGTTCGGGTGTCGCAGCGACCGAGGGTCGCTTTGCCGGTGTTGTTTTCCGCCGCTTGGTCCGCCGGCGCGACGTCCGGCACGCACTCGCCGCCCAATCTTCGAGCAGCTCGATATCGTCGGGGCTCAAATAGTGTGCCGTCCGGTCGCCATGCCGCTCGCGCAGCCGGAGGAAATAAGCCAGCGTCCGGCGCGCTCCCGAACTCAACCCGGCGTTGATCGTCAAGCAATCGGCCAAGAGGCGATCGAGGTCGTCGGGCGCCGGCATGGGAGGTCTCCGTGCTATGTATGTGTTGCGTTTATAGGCGTAATTTCGTTCTGCTTGGAAAACAACTTTAGAGGGTAATCCAAAGTGTAATATAAATATTTTGGGTTTTCCACAAAATACGGCAAAACCATGGCATGACGTTTTCATGTCAGCATGGTTCCATTGATCGGTGCGGTTGCGCGAGACGTTGGCTCGCTATATGTCATCAATTCGGGCGAGAACGTGCTACATTATTCCGGTTTTCTTGGTGTTTTGGAGATCTGTTTGCCTCCATGTCGATTATCAACTTCCCAAGCCCGCTGCTCACCCCCGAAGATGAAGAGGCGATCATCGCCAGGGTCGTCGATAGCAAGTATTGCGGCTGCCGGCGGACAACCATGAGGGACGGTGTCCCGGCCATGGCTTTGCTCAACCGAGTGCAGCAGGTTCGGGGGACCATCACCAAGCAATATGGTGTCTACGCCATTCTCGATCCCCGCGGCGTGGCCGTGACAGAGAGCCGTAAACTCGAAGACATCCTGTCGGTGTTGGCCAC
>CAKZLS010000130.1 GCA_937127205.1 uncultured Rhodospirillales bacterium | reverse complement strand
GTGTTCGCGCTCCGGTGCGTCGAACCGCCCTTGTGATGCTCCAGCATCACAGCGGTCGCCCCTCCTGCTGGAACACGAACACAAGGCTTTGAAAAAACACCATACGTTTCCGGACGGGCTCTCAGCTTTTGCGAACGGATTTCGGCAGCAACAGATAGTAATTTCCTTGTTGTTTCATTGGACCGGCTTTGCGCGCGGCTTCGTCGCCGAAACCCCAGAACAAGTCGCCGCGGACCGGTCCCCTGATGGCGCCGCCGGTGTCTTGAGCAACCACCAGTCTGCGCAACGGCTCGCCGGCCGACAGGGGATCCGTGGTGTCCAACCAAACGGGAACTCCCATGGGAATGAACTTGAGATCGACGGCCAAACTCCGGCCTGGTGTGAGCGGGACCCCTTGTGCGCCGATGGGTCCCGGCTTGGTTAATTCGCGGAAGAACACGAACGAGGGATTGCTGTTCATGAGCTTTGGTGCCTGGTCCGGATTGTCTTCCAGCCACGACCGAATGGCCTGCATGGACATCTGTTCGCGGGGCACTTCTCCACGCTCGATCAGTTGCCGCCCAATGGCGACGTATTTATGGCCATTCTGAGCCGCGTAGCCGAGGCGAACCGTTTGCCCGTCATTCATGGATACGCGCCCGGATCCCTGAATTTGGAGAAAGAATGCGTCGATCGGGTCATCGACCCAGAGAATTTCCAGGTCTTTCCCCGTTAAGGCGCCGGCCTCGATTTCGGCGCGCGACGGATACGGACGAAGGCGTCCGTCGACAAGCCGGCCGACAAGCTTCTTTCCCTTCCAATCGTCGCGAAATTCGCCGAGGTCAGCGGTCACCATATCGCTGGGACGGGCATAAAGGGGTGTTTGATAAGGTCCCTCGCGCAGTCGCGAACCGTGAAGTTCGGCCTCGAAGTAACCGGTAAACAGGCCTTCGGCTTCATCGTTGTCGGAGGCTAGAAACGGATCAAACCAGGTTTCGAAGAAACTGCGGGCGGCGGGTGCCGTTACATCGATTTCGCGGGCCGCGGCACAGAGCGGACGCCAATCGGCGATGGTACCGGCCAACGATCCCGGTCCGACGGGCCGATCATCTTTAAGCTTATCAAACCGGGCGCATGTCTGCCGCAGCGCTCGCAACGCGCCGGATTGATCGTCCAGACCCCAATCGGTCAGCTCACTATAGGCGACCGGGGTCAGTACCAAGCTGGGGGGTTGTGGCGGTGGCGCACAATGGGTGAGGGCGGATACGCAAAAGATCAGCGCAACGATTTTGCGGACAAACGGCGGGATACGGGTTTTTTGACGTACGATGCGGGACGCCTGTTCCCAACCTAAAGCCAGGAACGATCGCTCAATCAAGACTGCCGGTTGCGACCAACATCCAGTTGGGATCGGAGCTGCGGGTGTCTCGCGCGAAGGTCCAAAAGTCGGTGACGTCGATGATCTCGCTGAGATCACCATCGACGATCTCGCCATCTTTCCCGCGGATCACATTAATCTGCTGGGTAATGAACTTGATGGTAACGTGTGCGGTTCGGCCTGCCATGTAGGCTTCCACCACATCCGTCGATTTGATACCCACCAACGTTGTTTCCATCGTCTCGCCGGCGCTTTCCCGCTCTCGAATGGATTGCGAGAAGTTTCCGAAGACTTCAGGGCTGAGCAACGCCTTAAGCGTGTCCGTGTCTCCCGCAGCGAACGCCGTGAGGATCATTTCGAAAGCGATTCGACTGCCGGATTGGAATTCATTGATGTTGAAGCTTGGATCCGCGACCCTGATTTGGGTCAGCCCGACTTCCAAGGGCGTTCCCTCGGGTAAAGGCCCGTCTTCCATCGCATCCGGCTCCAGGTCCGCCGGCTTGTCGGAGCGGTCGGGCAACCGTACGACTTTTTCATCGGTTTTCTCGCGGCGAGATGCATTCTCGAACGGATCGCGTGTCGGTCCCTCGTGACCATTCCGCCGACCGAGCACGCTCCGCAGACGCAGAATCAAAAACGCTGCGACAAGCGCGAATAAAATGATGTCGAGAAACTGATAGCCACCGCTCATATTACTATCTTAATGATGTTTACGCGGCTAAACCTTCGGGCACTTTGGTTTTGAAAAGGCGACCAAGGTTTCTGGGATTTCGCCGCGGGATCCAGACACCCGATAATTTGCTCGCCTGTTTATGTCGCAACTCAATAATAGATAAGCCTTTGCGAGACCCAACGCAACCATGGTCCTGATTCTGTTAATCGCGATGATTGGGGTGCCAATCCTCGAAATCATCGTTTTCATCGAAGCCGGCGGTTATCTTGGCCTCTGGCCAACTGTCGGCGCGGTTATCCTGACGGCAATTGTTGGCAGCGCATTGCTGCGCCATCAGGGCCTGTCCACGCTGGCGCGTGCTCAGGAGAACATGGCGGCAGGAAAGGTTCCGGTCACCGAAGTCTTCGACGGTTTATGCATATTAATCGGCGGCGCGCTGCTCCTTACGCCAGGTTTCATCACCGATGCCGTTGGTTTTTCGCTGCTCATTCCGCCGGTGAGAGACATTTTGCGCCGGGTGGCGAGCCGCCATTTCGCCAACAAGGCCAACATGCATGTCTGGACGGACACACCGCCGGACGATGATCCGCGC
>CAKZLS010000129.1 GCA_937127205.1 uncultured Rhodospirillales bacterium | reverse complement strand
GAAACTTGTTGACGATGATCACCTCGTTGTTGAACCCGTAGCGCGCCTGGCGAAATATGATCGGGCCTCGGCTGTCCAACTTGATCGCCACTGCAATCAGCAAGAGAATCGGCGACAACACCGTCAGGGCCAATACCGCCAAAAACTTGTCCTCCGCGGCCTTGACCAAGCCGCTCCAGCCCGAAAGCGGCACCGATGCAATCTCAAGTACCGGAACTCCGTCCAATTTCCGGCGGTGATGGCGTGGAAAGTGATAGCCGATAAGATCCGAACCCAGGTAGACATGAACCGGCAGGGTGCGCAGCCGGTCAATGATGCTCACCAGCCGCCTGTCGGCGTTCCAAGGTAAGGTGATGACAACGTCATGCACCAGTCCTTTGCGCACGTGCCCCACCAGATCGTCGAGGTCGCCGAGAACCGGTAGCCCATTCACCTCCTGTTCGATCCGCGTCCTGCGGTCGTCAAAGATGCCGACGAATTTTTTCCATGGGACGTCTCGCTGCCGCATCTGATCCACCAGACACCGCGCCTGGCCACTCACGCCAACGATTGCAACGTTCCGCGATAGCAGTCCGGCCCGCGCCGATCTTGCAACGAAGTAACGGGCTAAGCCACGGTATGCGCAGATCGAAAATGCGGTTATTATAAACGAAGAGAAAAACCAAACCCTTGAGAACTCTTCGGTGATCTTGAAAGCAAAGGCCAGAGTTAACGGGACAACAAATGCCAGTCCGCATAACAGCACCACCCGTCCCATATGCGATGGCCAGGCGATGACGGTTTCAAAATCGTAAAGGCAGGCGTAATGAAACCCCGCTACCATGAGTGTGGCGTTAATTACGGTAACTGCCAGATACGTTTGATAGGTATCCGGCGACCATCCCACATATGTCCAATAGAGCATAACCCCAACAAGGACAACCACTAGAGCATCCATCGCTCTGACAAGCCCGGAAGCGACGCTCTCCGAAAAAATGGAGTTCCAGTAGCCCGACGTCGATAGCTCGAAGACCTTTGAACTGACTTCTGTATCGATCGAACTCTTGATTGCACGATGAAACATGCTGCTTGCCGTCTCCTCAGGGCGATTCAAGCGCTTCCAAATCACTCGTGAAGATGCCGGATAAAGTTTAATATACTATATATACACAACCCATGAATGCATTTCGAAAGAGATGACACGGGAGGCAGTACTTGTTTCCCGTACCAGGACTCCGGGCACTCCGCGAAATGAAAGCGCGCAGTTACCTCTAGGTGTACGAGGCAATGGGAAGGGTTATCGTGGCGCGCGCGCCGCCCTCAGCGCGGTTGGATAGGAGGACCTCTCCGCCGTGACCGCGGATTATGGATCGCGCGATGGGCAAACCCAATCCCACGCCACCGGTTTCCCGACTCCGCGAATCTTCAATCCGATAGAAGGGCTCGAAGACCCGCTCCCGGTCCGATTCATTCAGACCCGGTCCTCTATCCTTGATGAGGACGATGCAAGATCCGGATTCCAGTTTGCACGACACAGCACAGGCACCGCCGTACTTAATGGAATTGTCGATCAGGTTCGAGAATGCTCGTTTCAGCGCGCTGGGGCGCCCAATGCATGCCAAATGCGCCGGTCCGCGAGAGGAAACATCGGCCCCAAGATCCTGAAATTCATCACAAATCCCTCGCAACAGAACCGCAAGATCGAACGACCTCTGCTTTTCATTGGCAAAGTCATCACGCGCAAAGGATAGAGTGGCGTTGATCATGGATTGGATGTCGTCGAGATCCGATAGCATTTTGACTTTTTGTTCGTCGCTATCGATGAATTCCGCGCGCAACCGCAATCGGGTAATCGGTGTCTTCAAGTCGTGGGAAATTGCCGCCAGCATCTGCGTTCGATCACGAACAAAGGTTTGCAACCGTCCCTGCATTTCATTGAACGCGTGAGATGCGCGACGTACTTCACGCGGTCCTTCCTCGGGCAAAGGGGGTGCATTCATATCGACACCCAACCGTTCCGCAGCCCCCTCGAACATGGAAAGCGGTCTTATGGCGCGCCGCACCGCCCAGACGGAGATTGCCAGCACGATCAATGTCGTCCCTACGATCGCCAGAAAAAACCGTGTCATCCAGAACGGACGAAAAGCGGACAGAGGCGCGGCAAAATTGAGCCAGCTTCCGTCCGTTAACCGATAGGCCCCGAGCAGGATGCCTTTGGAACCGCCGGGCTTTCCATGCTCGTCTCGCCACATCGAGGTCTCTTGACGTCCCCCCTTCGATTTCCCAGCGTAAGCGGCACCGGCAGCGTTCTTAAAATGCGGCCGCGTCGAAACGGACAAGCGCAAGCGGTCGGGCTCGTAGTTTTCCAATTGTGCGCTCAGCGCGCCGCGAACCAGACCCGTCTGCCAATCCAAGTTTATGTTTTCGGTGATCGGATCCAACGACCAGAACATACGCAGCCCCGGCCGCCGCAGCCGCCGGACCATTTTCCGCCGTTCTTCCGGGCGGCTATCATCCATGAGCCGGGCCGCAGCCGATACGCGCTCGGCTAATCGATTTCCACGCGCACTGGTCAACAGATCAAGACGCTCGCCGGAAAAGATCGCGATGCCGATAGCGTTGGAAAGTACGATACCGGCCAGCATGACAACGAGGGCGCGACCGGTCAGGGTGTCGGGCCACAGGCGCATTACTCGTGGTCCACGTCCGAAGCGAACATGTAGCCACCGCCCCGGACCGTTTTAATGAGCACGGGTTCGCGCGGATTGACCTCGATCTTGCGCCTGAGCCGGCTGATTTGAACGTCGATGCTTCGATCGAATGGTACCGCTTCGCGGCCGCGCGCCAGATCCAACAGCTGATCGCGGCTAAGAACACGACCGGGATGGCCGACCAGCGCCGCCAACAGCCCGAACTCGCCACCGCTAAGTGGGACCAACACGCCTTCGTGAGAGGTCAACTCGCGCCGCTCAGTATCCAGCCGCCAGCCGGAGAAACAAAAAATGGCCGCGGACTCAGTACGCCGCCCACCGGACAGCCCCCCTGCCCCGGTGCTGGCGCGTCGCAGCACTGCCTTGATGCGCGCCACCAGTTCCCGGGGATTGAACGGCTTCGCTAGATAGTCGTCAGCACCCATCTCCAGGCCGACGATACGGTCCACCTCGTCACCCTTGGCGGTCAGCATGATGACCGGCAAGCCGGATTCAGCGCGGAGATTACGGCACAGCGTGAGCCCATCCTCTCCGGGCAACATAAGGTCCAGAATGATCAGGTCGATAGCCCAGTCGGCCAGAGCTTTCCGCATCTCGCGGCCATCGGCGG
>CAKZLS010000128.1 GCA_937127205.1 uncultured Rhodospirillales bacterium | reverse complement strand
GCGCCACGGCGGCATAGACCACGAACCAATGGGCGACCCGGCGCAACTCGGCCAACCGCGCGTAGGCCTCCATCCCCATGATCAGCATCAACACCGACAGCAGGCCGCGGAACAGCGGATCGTAGAACCCGTCGAACACGCGGGCGGGATTGGTAAGGAGACCGAGCGCCAGCCCGAGAAGCAGCGCCGACAGCGCCGGTCCGCGCAGGCTCTCGACGACGATGGGCCAGACCCGGACCTTCTTGTCCGCCGACCCGCTCTTGCATTGCAGATGGGCGTTTGCCAGCACGATCGCGAGCACCAGCGCCGGGATGTCCATGAACGGATACAACGCCGGCACCCATGCCTCGAAGTAGGTGCCCTCGTCTTCCATCAGCGCCATGGCGGCGGCGAGCGTGGAGGCGCTGACCGCGCCGAACAGCCCGGCCGTCGCGATCCCGTCCTCCGTCTTGACTCCCGGAAGCCGGGCCAGCGTGTACCGTCCGAGCAGCACGATGACGCATCCCAGCACCATCGCGAAAATCGCCGGCAGGATCATCTCGGCCAGATTGGCTTCCTTAATCTCCATGCCGCCGGCGATGCCGATGCGCATGAGCAGCATGAAGACAATGAAGCGGTAGATGGCATCGGGAATCTCGAGCTTGCAGCCGAGCGCGGCCACCAGCAGTCCGCCGATCAGGAACGCAAGCGTCGGCTTCTGAAGCATAGACACGAAGGTCTGGGCGAAATCGAGGATCAGGTCCATGGGTTCCCCCTCATTTGGAGTCGTTCGATCTGAACCCGGAAGCTAGCGGCCGTGGAAACGACAGAAAAATAGATTGTTGTTATGAAATCGTTCTATGAAATAGATTGATCGGGGATCTTGAAGGGAGATGGTCCGCCTGTAGTCCGAGGTCGTCCCGGTCCGTTTACGGGATGTCAGGCCCGTCGAGCCAGACAACGCCTCTACCCGACCGCAACCCGCTTCAGGGTCGACTTGTCACCTGCCCAGCCCAACCAGTAGCCGCAACCGGACCACTGCACCGGGGCTCGAAAGTGGTCGTTCGAGCTATTGATCGCAGATGACAGAGGATGGGCGGGCCAGCGACTTTTGCGTCGGTCCGGAATCGTAAATCGCGGACCATTGCAGGGCGGCGGCGCTTCGACCCGATTAGCCAAGGGCAGTCGCTGGCGGTCCGCTGGAAGGTACACTTGTGCATCGGCAGCTTCCGGATAGGATAGCGGCAACTCGTGCGAGGATTGGGGACGGCGGACCTTGGCGAGCAACGATGGGCCTAAGCCGGCCGAAGTCGGCACTGGGTCACGATCCGCCGTCCGCACTCCTCATCAATCCTTCCGCTATCCTATCCAGAAGCTGCCGATCGTTTTGTTCGTTCGTAAAGTCCGCTTGACGATCAGAAAGCCGTCGTTCGCCAACTGGATCTGGGAAAAAGGGAAACGTCGCCGGGGTCGATCGGTGCCTACACCCAATTTAGCGTAATGCCGGTAAGGACTAGGTAACGGCCGAATTTCGCGGCGGCAACCAGAAGAACGAAGCTCCACAGAGGTTCGCGAAGAACACCGGCCATGACGGTCAGAGGATCGCCGATGACCGGAACCCAGCTCGCCAACAGCGACCACCGACCGTAGCGGTGATACCATTTCGAAGCGCGGTCGAGCATCTCGGGGCTGGCGGGAAACCAGGAACGCTCGCGAAACCGTTCAATACCGCGCCCAAGCATCCAATTGATCACGGAACCGATCGTATTGCCCACGCTGGCCACGGTGACCAGAAGGATGACCGAATAGTTGTCCGTCAGCAGCAATCCCACCAGGGCGGCCTCTGACCCGACCGGCAGGACGGTTGCGGCGGCGAGCGCGGAGAGAAACAGACCGCCATAGGCCACGAAGTCAGTCATCTCGAGGGCGTCTTCTCACCGCTTCGTAATATTGATATCGGGCCAGACGTCACGGAGGAACACGGTCAGGTCGCTGGCTGCGCCTTTGGTCGCTAGCGGATAGAGCAGGGTGCTGACAAAGCCTCGGTGGTAGGTGGCGTGATTGACCAAGTGCAGGAGGATATCCTCGCGGTTCATCGCGCCGTCGCCGCCGCCGACGAACTCGAACGCGATCGTTTCCGACAGCTCGGCGTCCGTCCATGTGCGGGACAATCCGACATACAAATCGTTCATCTCCCGAAGACGCCGCGCGACCTCCGGGTAGGGTAGCGCCTCGTCGCGGTAACGCGCTCGGTGCGGATGGCTTCGGCCTTCGAGGTGAGCCTGGAAAATCTCCCCGACGACAAGTGTGTGATCGAAGGTCCCAGAGATACTGCCGAACAGCGCGCCGCGCGGCGCCGTCAATTCGGCGTCCGGCAAGTGCTCGGCGTTTTTCAGCATCACATCGTCGGCCCACGCCATGTAGGCCGTCATGCGATGAACGAGAGAGAAATCGGGCATGGATCTTTCAATTCTCTTTGGCTCAAAGCGATCTGATGAGGGAATCAACGCAGCGATCATGCCACGTTTCCGCGTGATCGCGTGTGTGAAAGCCCACTGGCCGCCGCCCAGCAACAGAAAACCGTCAACATTCGGTGGTGGATCGCGTTCAAGGGCCGCGTAGGGATCGGCCGGGATCCAAGGGTCGTTGTGGTCGCGGCGCATTCCGCCTTCATCTGTTGTAAGCAGATCAAGGGACCAGAGCTCTGTGGTTTTCAACCCAATGTGAACCGATTGCTCCCCGATCCGCGGCAAGAATGAAAAATGAGGACGTATCCCCATTCGCGGTGGTCAGAATACTTGGACGGCCGGTGTCAGTTTCGGTAGCCTCGTAGTGCGATGTCCAAAGGGGGAGTGCGGGCCGATGACTGAGGCAGCCAAACAGATTTGCTTTGTTGACATGCCATTTGGCAAGAAAACCGATCAGAAATCACGAACCGAGATCGACTTCGATCAGGTGTACGACAAGGGAATCGCGCCAGCGATCATTAAGACGGGATTGGTTCCCATCCGGGGCGACCAAGAGGAAACCGGGGGGATCATTCACAAGGCCATGTTCGCACGGTTGCTGTTGGCGGAATATGTGATCGCCGATATGACCACGGCCAACCCCAATGTGTTCTACGAACTCGGCGTTCGGCACACGGCCAAGCCCTACACCACCATTCCTATTTTCGCGACCCTTGGGGCCCCGCCGTTCGATGTGAATATGGTGCGCGCCATTCCCTATGTGCTGACCGATGGCGCATTGACGGACGATGCGGCGGCCGCGCTCATCGAGGCGCTCGGCAAGCGAATCGAGGCCGTCCTCAAGAGTCCCGTTGCCGACGATAGCCCCATATTCGAACTGTTTCCCGAGTTCAAGGGCATCGAAATGAGCCATGAATTGACGGACGTGTTTCGGGACCGCGTGGAATACGCCGCGGAGCTTCAGGACAAACTGAGCACAGCGCGCAAGATGGAGCCGCGCGAGGCCGCATTGGAAGCGACCCGGGAGATCGCGCGTGACCTCGGAGATCCGTCGCGCCTCGAGCGCGGGGTCCTCATCGACCTCTATCTGAGCTATCGCGCCCTAGACGCATATGACGACATGATCGAGCTCTACGAAGCCATGCCCGGCGATGTGAAAGCCACGGCGATAGCCCGCCAGCAATTTGCTTTTGCGCTCAATCGGCGAAACGGACCGGGGGAGCGGGGTCGCGCCATCGACACTTTAAACAGCCTGATAAAGGAACAGGGCGATAGCGCCGAGACGTGCGGTCTTCTCGGACGGATCTACAAGGACCTCTATCGTGAGTTGAAGGACGAGAGCAAGCTGAGGGCGTCGGCATGGCTCGATCAATCCATAGACGCCTACGTCCGCGGCTTCGAGGCCGAGCCGGCGGATTTCTATCCTGGGGTCAACGCCATCACGCTGCTCGTCGAGAAGGGCGACGAGGACGCCATGGCCGAGGCCGAGCGCCTGGCTCCGCTGGTCACCTTTGCGGCAGTTCGCCAGGGCGGAGAGAAATCGAGCGACTACTGGACCGTGGCGACCGTCATCGAGCTTGCCTGCGTCAATCGGGACTATGGGCTTGCCGAACGCTGCTTGGGCCGTTCGCTCATTCTTGCCGAGGAACGCTGGATGTGCGCCACGACCGCAGGCAATCTTCGGTTAATTGCTAACCGTCGCGCCGGCGAGGATGGCATCGAGCGGGTCAACGCGATCGCCGACGTTCTGGAAAATGAGGCTGCACAGTAGGCGGCGGGGTGAACGAGTGCTCGGAAGAGCAGCGGCATGAAAGTTTGGATGAGGGTGCTTTTTCTGCCTTACCCTCTGTAATCATCGAACAGCGCCGCAACGAAAAAAAGGTTGGGACTCTAAGCTTTTTCCAGGAATGCATCCACGCATCGATCATGCCAGGTTTCGGGGTGATCGCTTGCATGGAAGCCCACGTGGCCGCCACCGTCCAACAGACGCACGTGAACGTTTGCCGGCGGATCCCGCTCCAGAGCCGCGTAGGGATCGGCCGGGATCCACGGGTCGTTGCGGGCGTGGATCATCAACGTCGGCGTACGGATGTCGTGTGTGATCCGGGCTCCGGCTGTTCGTTCATAGTAATCCACCGCGCCGGCAAAGCCGTTTCGAGGCGCAATGAAGCCATCGTCGAATTCCCAGATTGTTTGGGCGCCATCAATGGCCGCGCGCTCACCCTCGCTAAGACGGGCGCCGGGCGCGGCGCACTCCGCCTTCATCTCGCGCAAAAGCCAGGAATGATAGATCGCATTGCGGCGGGACATGAGGCGCAGCGCCGCCTGCGCCGGTTCGATAGGAGCTGAAACCGTCGCCGCGCCTCGGACGGGCGAAGGGTGCGAAAGACGGCCCAGCAGATTGATCAGCACATTGCCGCCCAATGAATATCCGACGAGGAACACACCCTGTGAGACGAGGCCGCCGTCCAGCGTCTCCAGGGCATCGCGGATATCCGTCCAGCAGCCGTTATGGTAATGGCCGCCGCAACTCGCGCGCGAGGGACCGGCGCCACGAAGATTGAGCCGCAGCACCCGCCTCCCGCGCGTGAGATGAAAGGCGGCACTCGTGCGCACATAGGCGCTGTCCTCGCACCCCGTCAGGCCATGGATCAGAACGACAAGGGGGCCGTCTGTCGGGCTTGCGGGCGTATCCAGCATCGCCGCCAGCCGGTCGCCGCTGCCGTCGGAAAGCGGGACCGTGATCCGCTCCGACGTTGCCGGCAACTTAACCCGCGCCCGGACCAGCTTATTGCGCAAAGTCTGCAGATCGCCGCCCCACCACGGCGCCCGCGCCCGAAAGGCCGTTGGTGACTCAATGGCACTCATAGGCTCGAATCCTGGCAGTTCCCCTGATCGGCAAGCCGGACAGGTACAGCACGACCCGTACCGATCATACCTTGTATTTGTGACACTTGCTCTTCGGGCTATCTCGACAAATTTGAAGCATGCACTTAATTTAACAATATGAAACCGTGTACTGCGGAGAGTTCACATGCTTGATCCGTTTAGCTGGGCTGCGGTCATCGGCCTCGTCAAGTTGGCTGGAGGAAAGGCGGCGCTCTCCGCCGCCGCGAAATCGGCTGTGGTGGCGGGCGGGAAGGCGGCCGTCGCCGGCGGTGGAAAGGCGGCCGGGGCCAAAGGCGGCGCGGTGCTTGCCAAGGCCGCCGGAGGCAAAGCCGCCGTCGCTCACGGCGGCATGGTCGGCGTGGCAGCCGCGGCGGCGGCGAAGGCAACGAGCAAGGCGGCGGGATCGTCCGTTGTGCGTCACGCGGCGCGCTCCGCCGTGACCGATGCCATCGTCACCCGCGCGACCAAGCCGCTTGCGCCGGCGGCCAAGCGTGTCGTTCACGGACTCATCCACAAAAGACCGAGCGAGGCAGCCCAACAAGAGCCGGAAGCCGTTGGCACGCTGCCGGGCTCGGTGAAAGACGATGGTCTCGCCGACATGCGGGTTTCAAACAAGCCTGTGTAGCGTCTACATGGATTGGTGGCCACAGGCCTCCAGGTAGCGGGTGACGGCGCCCTCAATGCCGTAAATCAGGGCATCTGCCGTCAAACAGTGACCGATGGAGACTTCCAGCAGGTTCGGCAAAGCTTCGACAAGGGGCGGGAGATTGTCGAGCGTAAGATCATGCCCGGCATTCAGGCCAAGGCCTTCGGCTCCCGCCGCGCGGCCGGTGGCGACCACATTGTCGAGCTCCCGGCGTTGAACGTCCAGTGTCAAGGCGGCACCGTAAGGACCTGTATAAATCTCGATCCGATCGGCGCCGACCTCGCGGGCCAGGGGCGCCACACCGGGTTCCGGATCGACGAAGATGGAAACCCGCGCGCCGCCGTCTTTGAACCGCGCAATAATATCCGTGAGAAACTGCCGGTGGTGGGCGATATCCCATCCATGATCAGATGTGGCCTGACGGATATCGTCGGGAACCAAGGTGACTTGGTTGGGGCAGATGCGTTCGATCAGCTCGGTGAAACGGGCGTCAGGATTTCCTTCGATGTTGAATTCCCGATCGGGGAATTCGGCTCTGATCATTTCCGCAATCTGCGGCACGTCCGCCAGCCGAATGTGCCGTTCGTCGGGCCGGGGATGAACCGTGATCCCTGCCGCGCCCGCGGAAAGCGCCAGCCGCGACAGCCCAACGACCGACGGCCACGGCAGGTTCCGCCGGTTCCGTAACTCGGCAATCGCATTGACATTTGTCGACAGGCGAACGGGCATGGAAACTCTCGGCGACTGAAGCTGGGTGAAGGGTAAGGCCGTTACACTCTGGGGCAGCCGCCTATCGTGGTCAACCGGAGAAGTTATACCAGAAGTTATACCAACGCTCACGCTTTGGAATTGCCGATTTCCCACACTCGTATGCGCGGCTCGGCTCGCTACACCTAATCCGGTGTATGGCGGAAATGTTCGATCGCTCTTAATCTATCAAATGTAATCGCGAAGAACTTAACGAACAATGAAAGTTTTTAAGGAGCATAAACTGAAAAGGCAGCAAACATAGGACATGAGTTTACCGAAAAAGATTAACTTTTGTTCATGAAAATCCGCCTCGTCAATTAAGTGCGTCGAAAAACGAACGATTGTGGAGTGGTTATGTATTCACTCGGAGCCATCTTGCCCGCAGGTTCACTGCGATCTTCAGGCAGCCCGGGTAACGAACAGAGACCAAACAACAATACGGAACAGGAGCATCGAAAAATGAAAAAGCGAACCCTTATCTACTCAGCGATTTTAGCGACCACCGCCCTTGCTGCGCCTGCCCATGCCGTCGGCCTGCCCAACGCCAATGCCAAGGCCAAGGCTTCGGCAAGTATCGGCGATATCAACCAGGGCCAAAAGCAAGGCCAGAACCAGGGACAAGCCCAGGGACAGATCCAGGGCCAGCATCAGGGCCAAGGCCAGAACCAGTCCCAGGTGGACAATTGGAGCATGAACCAGAACTTCGAGAGCCGTCCGTCCGGACCGTCCATCGCGGCGGGCCTTATGGGCGCGCCAGGGTTCAGCAACTCGGGCCTGATGAACGCCTGCGCCGGCGCCGAAGCCTATACCTTCTCGCTCGGCGGGTCGGTTGGCCTGGCCGGCGGGCAGGTATCCGGCGCAGGGGGCATCATCGGATGGGGTGACTCCAGCGTGGTCTCCATCGTGCCGTGCGAAATCCGGGAGTCGGTCGTATTGCTCGGAGACGCCGGTTACGACAAGGCGGCCGTCGCCGTTGCCTGCCTGCATCCGTACATGAAGGTGGGTCTGGAAGTCCAGCAGCCGGGCGTGTGCGGCGGTGCCGTGCCGGACGCCATGCCGAATGTTGCCAAGGCGCCGACGGAGGTCCGGTTCACCGACACGGTCGCGGAGCAGCGTGTTGCCAACAAGTGTGAGCACGGCCTGCATCCGAGATTCGATCGGTGTTTCAACCCCGATTTCGATGCCTAAACCGAGAGTCAGCGGGGCGTATCGCCCCGCGCCCTCGGCCTTTTGAAGCGAGCCGAAAACGGAAGACCGTGTCTGAAACCCCAGATCGAAGAGCATGCACTCATGACTGTTCCAGCCCTTGCCATCCGTCACCCTCAGTCCGGCATTGCCTTTGGTGCGCCTTTCCCGGATCGGGAGCGACAGGTATCCATGGGCCTCTCCGACCGCGGCGTCGAACCGCCGGGTCCGAATGAGAGTCCGGACGGCGAATTTGACGACGCGGGCAAGGACGAGCGGATCGCGGATCTGGGCTGGAATTCCATCTGCTCGAAGCTGTTATCGGTTGGCCAAGAGGCGATCTCGGACGTGGACCTGCTCACGCTGTTGCTGTCTCACCGGGACACTGAAGGCGATGCCCGGGCGTTGGCGACCCAACTCATTCAGCGGTTCGAGACGTTCGGCAATGTGGTGAATGCGCGGGATTCCCAGATCACCGGCACGGCAGAAATGCCTTCGGAAATGATCGACCTGCTGCGGTTGGTCCGGGCCGCCGGCACCCGTCTCGCGCGCGAAGAAATCAGTAACCGTCCGGTGCTTGACGCCTGGCACAAGCTGCTGCCTTACCTGCGCGCCGCCATGGCCCATCAGACCGAGGAGCAATTCCGCGTGCTGTTTCTCGACCGTTCCAATGTCCTGATTGCTGACGAGGTTCAACACCGGGGCACCATCGACCACACGCCGGTCTATCCCCGCGAAGTGGCGAAGCGTGCCCTGGAGCTGGACGCATCGGCGATCATCATGGCCCACAACCACCCCAGCAACAATCCGGAGCCGTCGAACGGCGATATCCGGATGACGCGAACCATTCGCGACACGCTCGAGCCGTTGGGTATCGTACTGCACGATCACATCATCATCGCGCGAAGCGGGCACCGCAGTTTCCGCGACATGGGCCTCCTCAACGCAAAACTACCGGCGCGCCGCAGGGCGGCTTAGAGCAAGGTCAGGGTGTGACGTTGAATGTTGTGGCGTCCCGCAGCGTCCCGCCCTCGAGGCTAAGTTCCCCGGCCAAGGTGTACGTGCCGGGGGCGGCGTCTTTCGGAACGACGATATGCGTATCGACAACCAGCTTCCCGGTCTCCACCGGATAATTGTCGTCCGTGCGCGTGCTCAATTTCTTGCCGTCTTGCGAGATCTCCGTCTGAAACCGGCCGAGCATGTAGCCGGGCTGCTTGGGGACGCACGCGGTATAGGTAAAACGATAGTTGATCGAACCGCCCGGTTTCACCGATTTCGGCGCGATGCCGGTGTGATCCAGCCGAAGGTAGGGCAACGCGCGCGTCCCGCACTTCTCGCGCTCCCACACCTTGGCGGGAAGCCGGATCAATTTCTTTCCCGGCTCAGCCGGGATGCGCTCCTCGGCGAGGCCGTCCGCTGCCTGATCGCAGGCGGCGGACAACATGCACCCGGCCAATGCCGCGGCCAGCGCTTTCATCGTTGCTGGATCCATTTTCCGGACGCCGGCGCGGTCATTTGACCCCCGGTATCGTCACCCGGGCTCTGCGACCGTTCTTGCTGCCAATCCTGGCCGCTGTCCGACGGCTCGGCCGGTTGGGCGTCTCCGGTCCCACCGACGATATCTCTGAAATCCACATCTTCCTGTTCGATCAACTCGTCTTTTAGAACGAGCGGGACGGACGCGATGATAAACAGCAGGACGGCAAGCACCGGGGTCAGTCGCTCTATCCAGAATTGCCAAGCGGGCTTCGACGCCGCAGCCGGGTTGGTCTTGGCGCGTTGATCCCGGGGCTGCACCGGTTCCGGCGCACCGAGATTTGCAGTCGAGGCCGGATCCCGTTCTCGGAATTCACTCTCGGCGGACCCGGTCCGCTCCGGCGACCAGATGTCGTGGAAAGCGGATCGAACCAGTTCCGGCGTCACCTCGCGCATTCCCTCATTCTCGGCCAGCGCGCGGGCGGCGTCGGCCATAGGCACGGCCCAATGCAGGTTGGATTTCGCGTACGCGTTGATGCGATCGATGGCGCCCGGCGTTAGCATCGGCCCCCCGAACTGGGCGCTATCCTCGTAGGCGAGCAACGCCGCTACCTCCTCGGCGCTCGGCTGAGACAGCCTGACTTCCGCGGGGCGCTGGTCGATCCCCAGCCCGCGCAGAGCCGAATCGATGCGCGAAGCAAGCTCCATCGAACCCACAAACACCCGCACCAGGCGGTTCGGAGGCATATCCAGATGTTCGGCGAGGCGGGCCACGTCGGTGATGACGGTGTCGGCCAGAAAATCCGCATGATCGATGGCGAGAATCAGGGTCTTGCCGGCATCCATCAGCGCGCCGACCGTCTCGCTGAGCGCGGACAGCGTCTTCGGTCTCTGTTTCCCTGACTGGGGGGCGTCAAGACGCCGGCACATGGCCTCCAGCACGTTGTCGAAACTGGGCGGACTCGAGAACTCGCCGCTGGTCGCGGAGAAAGCGAGGACGGCAAATTCTTGAGGATCCACGGTATCGAGAACGCAGTTCAGCAGCGTCGTCTTGCCCGAGCCCGAGTCCCCGTACACCACGATCAGCGGCTGACGCTGATCGAGGGCCGCACCGAAGGCGTCGGTGGCGAAACGCTGACCGGACGTCGGGCATAGGACCGAGGTGGCGGCGGATCCTGAATCTTGATGGGCCGAAGGCGCCTGGACAGAACCAAGCATCACTCACTCCCCGGATAAGGCCCCAGCGGTACGGAACCGCACACGGCCGGCAAGCCGCCTGTCAGTCGGAGCCTCTTGGACTGACAGGCTAATGCTTCCTTGCGGATCTCTCGATACACCTGATCAGGTGTATTGCGCACTATTTTCCCTTTTTTGCTGGTCGTCATGGCTCCCGTCTCCATCATGGCCCCGATGTTACTCATGGTTCAATCAAACCGGCGCGTACCGCGAGAACGACTGCGATTACCCGGTTGGTCGTACCCAGCTTTTTCATGGCGTTCTTGACGTAAAAATTGACCGTGTTTTCCGACAGCCCGAGGATGACGCTGATGGACGATGCGCTTTTTCCGCGCGCGGTCCACAGCATGCATTCCTGTTCGCGCGGCGACAGCACGCACGCTTCCGGAAGAGCGATTCGCTCGCTATCGTCCATCCCGTTGGGGGCATCCACGCCTTGCGGCGCGATGACAGGCTCGTTGGGCTCGTGGGATTTCTGCGGGTGTTTCGAGTACGCGTAGTAGAAGTGGATCGCCAAGACCTGCAGCGCGCTGAGATGGTTGCGGTCGCACGGCCCGGGCTCCTCTAGTGCGAAGCGGAGCGCGAACGTTTGCCCGCCGGGCCCGTGAACGGGACAGCAGATCTCATCGTGAATGCCGGCGTCGAGGCGTTCCCGGCATAAGAGTTTCTGTTCCTCGGACAATGTCATGCGGCCAACCACCTCATCCCACACCAGCGGGGTCAGGGTGTTAGGAACCATCGCCAACACGGGATCGACTTCGTGGCGGCGCTGTTCGGTGTACGCGCGCACAAAGTCTTCGGGGAAGTTGGAAATCAGGATCGGACCCGAATTGCCCTGGTCGAGGGGTATGGCCGGTTTTTGCGACGTCCCATTCTCCAGTGCGAAGAAACCGATTTTGCCATAGCCAAGGGAGGCGGTTTCCTTGCACAGCAAGTCGAAGACGTGGTCGGCGCTCTTTGCGTCGTTGGA
>CAKZLS010000127.1 GCA_937127205.1 uncultured Rhodospirillales bacterium | reverse complement strand
AGTGGAATCACTTGATCGGATTTACTTGCTCTAAAAATCAATAGTTTAGAGCACGCTGCGGCGAGATCGGGTCGATCTGGCCGCAGCGTGCTCTATGCATTTTCGCTCGGTTCCGACGATTGGGATCGGGCACCATCGCGGATAACACCCGTCAGCATCCCGCTGAGCGCATCGTCGTGATCCACGACAGAATGCCGAGACCGAATTTACGGCTGCTGCACCATTAGCCCTTCAGGTTCGCCGACCACGATCATGGTGAGCGCCGATGGGTCCAGAACGTCTTCGGCCACCCGGTTGACATCGTCCAGGGTTACCCCCTCCATAAGCGCGTTGCGCCGATCTAGGTAGTCGATCCCCAGGTCGTAAATCTGCATGGCAGCGAGTATTCCTGCGATGCTTCCATTGGACGTAAATCGCAGCGGGAAGGAACCGACAAGGTAGGTTTTAGCATCTGCGAGTTCTTCCGCGGTGGCGCCCTCTTCGGCCATCCGCCGCCATTGGTCGCGCACCACTTCGATGGTTTCGCCGGCCCGCTCGTTGGCGGTGCCGGCAGACCCGACAATCAGACCGGCATGCGCCAGCGGCACAAGCGACGTCCGCACGGAATACGCCAAGCCGCGCTTGTCGCGAACCTCCTGGTAGAGCCGCGACGTAAAGCCGCCGCCGCCCAGAATCCGGTTCATCACGGTGGCGGCGTAGTAATCGGGGTTATCCCGCTTCAAGCCCCGCTGCCCGAATATGATGGCGCTCTGCCGCGCCGGTTGCTCCACAACCACGATCGCGGCCTCCGCCTCGGCCTCGGTGTTTGGAACACCGTTGGGTGCCGCCTTTTCCGGCAACTCGGCAAACGTGGATGTCAGCAAGCGCGACAGTTCATCGGGCGTGATATCGCCGGCGACGCCGATGACAAGATTATCACGGGTCAGCCGCTCCGCCACGAAAGTGCGCATATCGTCCACCGTAATGGCAGCGATGCTCTGTTCCGTCCCTCCCACCGGCCGGCCATAGGGATGATCGGGAAAGACGGTGCTGAAAAACCGTTTGTTGGCGATGCTGCCGGGGTTCTCGGCCTGGCGGCGAAGCAGTGCTTGCAGCTGGCTTTTCATCCGCGCCACCGGCTCGGGATCGAAGCGCGGTGCCGTGAGGGCCTGTTTCAACAGAGCGAAGGCTTCGTCTCGATTACCCGTCAGCGTTCGCAAGGTGCCGCCAAAGGTGTCGCGGCCGGCGTCGAATTGCAGCGTGATCGACAGTTCTTCCAGCCTGAGCTGAAACGCCTGAGAGTCCATGTCGCCGGCGCCCTCGTCGAGTACCGACGCGGTCATGCGCGCCAACCCTTCCTTGCCGGACGGATCCAATGCCGCGCCGCCGAGAAAGGCTATGCTGACGGCGATCATCGGGTTCAAGTGATCCTCCACCAGCCAGGCCTCGAGATCGCCGGCGACCACCCGCCGGACCTCTACCGCTTGCGCGCGGGAGATGGAGAAAACGAGCACGAAAAGACACAACACCGAGACCGTCAGCCGCCGCAATCCGCCGCTCACTGGCTGGGCTCCGGCGCCGGTGCTTCTTCCGGTAGAAGGAGGGCGGTGACGGAGTGAGTGTTGCCGAATACCTGCTTGGCGACAGCATCGATTTGGGCTTTGGTGACGGCTCGGATCCGTTCCGGCCACTCCTCCACATCATCGACGGAAAGCCCAATGGCCAGCGCTTCGCCAAGCACGCGGGCACCGGTCGAGAGCGAGTCCCGCGCATACACCACGTCCGCGAACTTCCCGTTCTTCGCCCGCTCGATCTCCGCATCGGTTACACCGTCGCGGATAAGGTCTTGCAGTACCGACTCCATGGCGTCTTCGATCTGCTCCAGGGTCACGCCGGGGCGCGGGCTGGCATACAGCGACATCCGGGCGGGGCCGCGCCGCGACGGGTTATACCAAGCCCCGGCGGACGTCGCCAACGCGTCATCCACCACGAGTTGCCGATAAAGCCGGCTGGTGGAACCGCCACCCAAGATCTGGGAAAGAACTTCCAAGCCATAGACGTCGTCGCTGGGTCCTGTCCTATAGCTGGGTACGATGTAGGAGCGGCTCCATTCGGGCTGGCGCACCCTCTGGTCACGGAGCGTTACCCGGCGCGAGGTCCTCTGCGGCGGATCACGCAATTCATGGCGCCGTATGTCGGGGGCAGCGGGAATGGTCCCATAATACTTCTCGGCGAGCGGCCGAACTTCTTCGGCGGTCACATCGCCCGCAACAATTAAAACCGCGTTGTTGGGGGCGTACCACTGCTTATAGAACTCGAGCACTTCCGACCGCTCGAGCTCCGCGATCTCGTGTTCCCAGCCGATGATCGGCCGGCGGTAGGGATGATTCATAAACTGCACGGCGGCGGCGCGTTCACCGAGAATGGCGCTTGGATTGTTTTCTACGCGCTGATTGCGTTCTTCCAGCACCACCAGGAGTTCCGATTTCACCTGGTCCTCGGTCAACGCCAGGTTGGTCATCCGGTCCGCCTCCATTTCCATCATCTGCTCGAGCCGCTCCTTGGCTACGCTCTGATAATAGGCGGTGTAGTCGAAGGAGGTGAAGGCGTTCTCCTGCCCGCCGATTCGGGCAACCGTTCCGGAAAATTCACCCGGACCGAACGTCTCCGTTCCCTTGAACATCAGATGTTCAAGCAAATGGGCGATACCCGAGTGGCCGGGCGGCTCGTCCGCGGAGCCCACCTTGTACCAGACCATGTGGGTGACCATGGGAACCCGATGATTGGGCACCACCACCACCTGCATGCCATTGTCGAGAGTGAACGTATCGGGATTAAAGACGCC
Source organism: uncultured Rhodospirillales bacterium (assembly GCA_937127205.1). Taxonomy (GTDB): domain Bacteria; phylum Pseudomonadota; class Alphaproteobacteria; order Rhodospirillales; family Defluviicoccaceae; genus CAKZLS01. The sequence goes on along the minus strand of CAKZLS010000127.1, from coordinate 637 downwards.
GTCGCGCGCGGATGCCAGGGAAGTTGGCAGCAGTGCCAGAGAAAGAGTCACGATCAACAGGCCGCAACTCGATGAGCTAGACCGGCGAGACCGCCCCAAACCTAGGAGCAGGACCGCTGCCCGAAATACGCCGATCAAAAAATACCTTCCAGCAATGCCCGTCTCTTTCGCTCGATTGTCGGTGTTTCTCCGGCGGTTATGGGTTGCCCCAACGCCTGTGTTCCATGGATACGCTTGGCTTCCTCAACCGGATCAACCACGGTTCCATATTCCACCGGCGTGGTCCAGAACATGATGCGTTCGACGAAACTCTGATCCTCTTCCGCCAAGATCGTGGATTCCCGATTAACCAGATCCCGAATATCCGGATCAGCCGACATGCCACCGGTTTGCTCCAGCAGATTGCGGGTACCGGGTGAATACGAAGCCACGTCCGTCGACGGAGCACCGGACGGGGTGTTGAAAGCACCGCCAACCAGAGCGCCTTTGGCTTCGTCTCGCGGCATCACGCCAAGGGTTGATTCGGACCCCGGAGCCGGCGGGCGAAGGGCATAATCGGGAGGCAGGCTGAGCGGTGCTCTCGAATACACCGGACATCCGTCAGGCGCGCGTGCTCCACCGCTTAGAATACCGCCAC
>CAKZLS010000126.1 GCA_937127205.1 uncultured Rhodospirillales bacterium | reverse complement strand
GGCGGCACCCAATTCTCCCCGTTTCCAAGGAAGGAGAGCGCCCACGGTCATGGTCACCACCAGCGGAATCGCTAACGGCACGAACACGGCATTAAAGAACGGCGGCCCCACCGACACCTTGCCGCCGTCCACCGCCTCCAGCATGAGCGGATAGAGCGTGCCCAGCAGCACGGTGGCCGTCGCCGTGGTCAGCAACAGGTTATTGAGCAGCAAGCCGCCCTCACGTGAGATGGGCTGAAAAAGGCCGCCGCCGCGCAGGCTCGGCCCGCGCCAGGCGAACAGCGCAAAAGACCCACCGATGATCAGGATCAACAACAGGAGTATGAACACGCCGCGGGTGGGGTCGGTTGCGAACGCGTGCACCGAGGTCAGCACACCCGAGCGCACCAGGAACGTGCCCAACAGGCTCAGTCCGAAAGCGAGGATGGCCAGGAAGATGGTCCAGCCCTTGAGCGTATCGCGTTTTTCCACCACCACGGCGGAGTGCAACAGCGCCGTCCCCGCCAGCCACGGCATCAGCGAGGCGTTCTCTACCGGGTCCCAGAACCACCAGCCGCCCCAGCCCAACTCGTAATACGCCCACCACGACCCCAGCGCGATGCCGATGGTCAGGAAAATCCAGGCGGCCAGAGTCCACGGTCGCACCCAGCGCGCCCAGGCGGCGTCCACGCGCCCTTCCAGCAAGGCGGCGATGGAGAACGAAAAGGCCATGGAGAAGCCCACGTACCCGAGATACAGAAACGGCGGATGAAAGGCGAGGCCGGGGTCCTGCAGCAGCGGGTTAAGCCCCAATCCGTCGGGCGCCGGCGGTAACTGCCGTTCGAACGGGTTGGAGGTCAACAGAATGAACAGGTAGAAGCCGATACCGATCCACGCCTGAACGCCGAGCGCGCGCGCGCGGAGCGCCGGCGGAAGATTGCTTCCGAACAGTGCCGCCGCCGCGCCGAAGACCGTCAAAATCAGCACCCACAGCAGCATGGACCCTTCGTGGTTACCCCAGGTGCCCGAGATCTTGTAGAGCATGGGTTTCGATGAGTGGGAGTTATTGACCACGTTGAGGACAGAGAAATCCGACGTTACGTAGGCCAGCATCAGGCAGCCGAAAGCGAGCGCGACCAGTAGAAACTGGGCCACGGCCGAGGTTCGCGCCACTTCCATCCAGGCACCGTTACCGCGGGCCGCGCCGATCATCGGCAAGGTGCCCTGAACGAGGGCGACCACCAGGGCGAGAACGAGAGCGAAATGGCCGAGTTCGACGGTCATTGGTATCTGCTCCCCTCTATTTGGCCGGCTTCCTGCATTTTTTCCTGCATTTCTTGCCAATGTCCGGACCGCTTGAGGGCGTCGGCCACTTCGGGCGGCATGTAATTCTCGTCGTGCTTAGCCAGCACCTGATCGGCGACGAACACGCCGTTCTCGAGGTGGCCTTCCGCCACCACTCCCTGACCCTCGCGGAACAGATCGGGGAGCACGCCATCGAAGCTGACCGGAATGGTGTTCGCCATGTCGGTGACGCGGAACCGGACGACCGTATCGCCGCCGCGCTCGACGCTGCCGTCCTCCACCAAACCGCCAACCCTAAGCCGGCGGTCGTCGGCCGGCGGATCCTCGATGACGTCGGTGGGGCTATGGAAAAAGACGATGGCTTCCTCGAACGCCGACAATACCAATGTCGCGGCAACGCCGAGCAAACCCAGACCGATCAGGACAAAGGTGAGACGCCGGTGCTTAAGCTTCATCTTCGGCCCCTCCCGGGCCTGTCGGTCTTCCACCCTCCCGCAACGCGGACAGAGTGGTTTCGCGAACCTTGAGCGATCTGAGACTGGCAACGAGCAGAACCGCCATTACAATAAAGGTAGCGGCGAATGCCGGCCAAACGAACCTGCCGTACCCGTCCAGATGAAAAAAAATTTGAATGGACTCCACAACCAGTCCCCTTATCCGTGCACTTGGCGCAAACGCAGCACCCTGATCTTGTTGGCGACGATTTCGCCGCGGATCCGCAGCAGCATGACCCAGAGATAGTAGGTGGTGAACCCGGCCATCATCAGCCCGAGCGGCCAGAGCATGCTGGAATGGATGCTCGGCCCGTCCATCCGCACGATGCTCGCCGGCTGATGCAGCGTGTACCACCAATCCACCGAAAACTTGATGATCGGCACATTGACGACCCCAACCAAAGCCAGGATCGATGACGCCCGAACGCCGCGCGCCGGGTCGTCGAAGGCATTGTGAAGCGCCATGTAGCCGAGATAGAGGAAAAACAGCACCAGCATCGACGTCAGCCGCGCATCCCATACCCACCAAGTACCCCACATCGGCTTGCCCCAAAGCGAGCCCGTAAGCAGCGCAAGGAACGTAAAACACGCGCCGATGGGGGCGGTGGCCTTTGCCCCCAGGTCGGCGAGCGGATGTTTCCAGATCAGGCCGACGGCCGCGGCGATGGCCATGCTGGTGTAGCAAAACAGCGCCATCCACGCGGCCGGAACATGCACATACATGATCCGCACGCTCTCGCCCTGCTGGTAGTCCGGCGGCGACGCAAACAGGCCGAGATACAGACCGGCGCCTAGAAGTGTGACGGTCAGCCCGGCGAGCCAGGGCTCGAATAGGCGGCTCAGACGAACGAAACGACTTGGATTGGCGAAACGATGCATGTCACTTCCGGCCCCCGCGCTCCCCGATTGGGCTGGGCTCTTTTCGGCCGATCCTCTCTTCATCTCTACTTATACAGAATTGTGAAGGGAGCAAACCGGCGATATCCAAAAGTTGAACCTTTCGTGTCATTCCACCGCCTGTCTCAGCGCCGCCGCGGCCGCCCACGGCGTCAGCACCAACGCTCCCAGCAACAGGCCCCCAAGCATGAGCAGATGGGGGCGCACGGCGAAGCCGAAGGCGGCGGCGTCGACGGCGGCGACACCGAAAATCAGCACCGGAATGAACAGCGGCAATACCAACAGACTCAGCAAGACCCCGCCGCGCCGTGAGCCGAGGATCAATGCGGCGCCAACCGCGCCAATAAGGCTGAGCAAGGGCGTGCCCAGCGCCAGCGCACCGATCAGCGCTAGAAAGCCGCGTTCTTCCATATTTAGAAAAATAGCCAACAGCGGCGCGGCGGCAATCAAAGGCAGCCCGGTGGTCAACCAGTGGGCGATCACCTTGGCCAGGACCACCGCCTCCATCGGCACCGGCGCAAGGGATAACAGTTCCAAGCTACCGTCCTCGTAATCAGTCTGAAACAAGCGCTCGAGCGCGAGCATGGACGCCAGCAGCGCGGCCACCCAGATCACCCCCGGCGCGATCCGTGTCAGCATGTCCGGCTCGGGACCCACGCCGAACGGAAACAAAACGACGGCGAGAACAAAAAATACCACGGCCATCAGACTGTCCATGCCGTGACGCAACGCCAACCGGAGGTCGCGCTGAATCAGCACGAAGGCGGATTTCAGCATGGTGGCTCCCGGGTTTGCGGCGCGAAGTCGGCCAGATCGAGGGTATCGGCGCCATCGGGGAGCCGGCCGCCATGCATGGAAACCACTACCATGCCGCCGTCGCCGCGATGACGGGCAATGGCCGCGTCCACTCGGGTGGCGGCGTCGGCGTCAAGCGCCGTCTTGGGCTCATCCAGCAGCCACAGCGGCACTGGCGCGCTGAGGACGCGGGCGAGCGCCAGCCGGCGCTTCTGTCCGGCGGAGAGATAGCGCCCGGGGACATCGGCGAGACGGCCGATGCCGAATGCATCGAGCGCCGCTCGGGTGCGTGAAATCGCGTCGCCGCTGGAACCGCCGCCCCGGTAGCGGGCCCAGAATCCCAGGTTTTCCTCCACCGTCAACGCCGGCTTGATGGCGTCCGCGTGACCCACATAGTGCAGGCGGGATCGGTGCTCTTCCGGATCTTCGGAGACTGTTGCTCCATCCCATGCCAGTATGCCGGCGGCGGGCCGCGCCAGGCCGGCCATGAGCCGTAGTAGGGTGGACTTGCCGCTGCCGTTGGGTCCGACGAGCACCAGCGCGCCGCCGGCCCTGACCCGGAAGGCAAGCCGCGCGAAAACGGCGCGCTCCCCGCGTATGCACGCAAGCTCGCTGCCCGAGAATTCGGTCATTGATCCTCTCATATCCAGTTGGCGGGCACGCTATCGCAAAAAGCGGCGCGCACCAAATCGGGAACACGAAAACCAGGTTCGCGCGACCGAAACCATCCACCAATGGGGGAGCGGCAGTCAGCGATCGAGTTTTTGCGGAGACCCAAAAAAAAGTTAGGCGGCCGGTGAGGGGTCCGGCCGCCTAGTCCGGCTTGTATGCCGATTGGGGATACCAGAGATTGGGGGGTCTCTGGCCCTGTCTCGTAGGAGGTCTGTTTGTAAGTACCTATAATAAGGTCGAATATGTCAAATTTGTGTTCTTATTGCACTGCGATGGCTGTTTTGGGTCAAATTTTTTTATTTATGTATTTCAACCTACTAAGGCTTAAATTCGCTATCGAAATGAGACGTCGCCAATGTCCGAGAGAAAAAAAGCTCGGAGTTTTCCACACCTTTTGTTCCTTTTCGCTGAACTTTGGGGGTCGACAGTACCCTGGAAAATCATCCCAACAGCACAGCACGATCAAAAAAACAATCGTTTTCCATGTCCACCCCCTCTATCTCGACGGCAGGGATAAAAGGATACGGGATGCCTATGCTCAACATCGCCTTCCTTGGCCTTCCACCGATGGCGCTACTGGTTGGAATCAGCGCCGGCAAAAGGTGGGTGAAAACGTGCGACAACGTGCGTCATGCAGGGTTCGGTAATGAACGATAAAATATTCGCATACTGCGAGCGCGGATTGGACCCGGACCTGCTG
>CAKZLS010000125.1 GCA_937127205.1 uncultured Rhodospirillales bacterium | reverse complement strand
TTTTGATGATACCCTGACTGCTTATTAGAATACACCTAAATTTAGTGTGCTGCCAAGAACTCCAATATTGCCTGGAACTTTTCAGGAAGGTCGGATCGGAACCGGAGCCGCTGTCCGGTAATGGGATGGACGATTCCGATCAGGTAGGCGTGTAGAGCCTGGCCCTCCAACGGCGGAAATGTCGATCGGAGAGCTTCCGGCAAAGTTCGAATGCGATGGCGTCCCCCGCCGTACACCGCGTCGCCGAGCAGCGGATGGCCGAGGTGCGACAGGTGAACGCGGATTTGATGCGTCCGCCCGGTCGCGAGCCGGCATTCCAACAGGCTGGCGTGGATGCCATAAGCACAAACGACAGTGTACCGGGTCAGCGCCGTTTTGCCGCCCCGGGACACCACCGCCATTTTTTTCCGGTTCGCCGGGCATCGGCCCACGGGTTTGTCGATGCGTCCTTCCCGCGGCTGCGGCACGCCCCAGACGGCGGCCTTGTAGGCCCGCTCGACGCTGTGCTTGGAAAACTGCCGAACCAAACCGAGATGAGCTTCATCGCTTTTGGCCACCACGATCAGGCCGCTGGTGTCCTTGTCGAGGCGGTGGACAATGCCCGGGCGCGCGTCGCCGCCGACACTAGAGAGACCATCGGGACACTGCGCCAACAGCGCGTTTACCAAGGTTCCGTCGGGATTGCCGGCGCCCGGATGAACCACCAGACCCGCCGGCTTATCGACGATGATCAAATGGCGGTCCTCGTACACCACGTCGACGGCGATGGCCTGCGGGCGCGGCACCGCCGGCGCGCACGACGGAACACAGACCGCGAACGTTTCGGCGGCCATAACCCGGCGCGAAGGGTCCCGAACATGCCCCTGGCCGCGCATTTCGACGCATCCTTCGGCGATGAGCGACTGCAGCCGCGTGCGCGAAAGCGCGGGAATGGCATCCGCCAACACGCGGTCGAGCCGCATGCCGGCCTTGTCCTCGCTCACGGTCACGGTGTAAGTGGAAGCCCCCATCATCACACAGGCTGAACACAAATCATGCAAGCACTCAAGGGTCTGGTCATCGGGCTTGGCCTGCTCATCGTCCTCGGCGTCATCGGCCTGGGCTACGGGTTTTACTTAAAGTACCACGACAAGGACACCAAGCTGTTCAAGGGGTCGTCCGAGACCGCCGCCACTGCCGCTCCCGCTGCCGCTGCCGTGAGCCCGCCCATCGCCGGCACTCCGCCCGCCGCCGGGTTCGGCGAGGCCCGGCTCGACCTGCCCGACGGCTGCGCGGTGACGGAGATGCGCCCCGACGGCAACCGGCTATACCTGCGGACGGGGCCGACCGGCGTGTGCGAACGCATCATCATCGTCGACGTCACCAGCGGCGATGTGCTCGGCACCATTCTCGTTAAACCGTGACGGTCACGTGATCGTCATTCGGGCGGGGCACCTCGAGCAGATAAACCGCTTCGCAGAGCAGGCCTATCCGGAGGAATGCTGCGGATTGCTGATCGGACGCGACGACGGCGCCTCGGGCTTGGCCGTGACCCGCGTTGCCGCGAGCCCCAACGTTGCCGAGGGGCGCCAACGCGACAGCTTCGAAGTGGATCCGAAGTTGCGGTTCGACATCATGCGCGCGCTGGAGGGCGGCCCGGAGCGGATTATCGGTCATTACCACTCCCATCCCGACCATCCGGCGCAACCGTCGGCCCGCGACACGGCGATGATGTTCGAGCCGGATCTCGTCTGGGTGATCATCTCGGTGGTGGACGGCCGCGTGGAACAGGTTACCGCGCACGCATGGGACGGCGAACAGGGCGGTTTTCGAGAGATCGCCATTCGCTCCGGTTAAGCGATGCCCTCTCGCGGACAAATGCTCTACAGTCGCAAAATCTCGAGATGTCTATTTGAAGAGGACGCGGCATGCTCCCGGAACTGATCCCGGATTCCAATTATCTGCTGCGGATGGAAGACGGCACCATCAAGCAGGTGAACCCCTTTACCGGTACCGAGGTCTGGACCGTTCCCGGCCGGGCCAACCGCCCCCTCAACATCGAAAAGCGGGAGGGGAAACCGCTGGATCCCGACAAGGCCGACGATCACTGTGCGTTTTGCGCGGCCCGGTACCTGCAGACGCCGCCCGAGAAGGCACGCCTTGTCAAGACACCCGACGGGTACGAGACGCTTCGCCACCTTAAGGCCGATGCTTTCACCGATACCGTGGCGGAATTCCGCCGGGTTCCCAACATGTTCGAGATCGTTTCCTACGAGTACTGGGAAAAGAATTTCGGCTACAACCTTTCGGAGTCGGCTCAATCTCACAAACATGGATATCTGTCGACCGATGCGGGCCGCCGTCACGTGCTCAGTGTCGTGGAGCAGAAGCTCGCCCTTTCGGGACATGGCACGGGCGCGATCAAGGCCATATCCGTGGAAGACAAATTGCGCATGGCCAATGGCTTTTTCGGCGGCGGCCACGAATTGATCCTGGCGCGCCGGCACTATGTGGATGGCGCCGAGTACGACAATCAGTTCGCGTCTTCGGGCACCATGACCCCGGAAGAGCACTACCAGTACATCCACTTCACCATCGACGCCGTGCGCGACATCTATGTCACCAATCGCTACGTCCGTTACGTCGCCGTGTTTCAGAACTGGCTCCGACCCGCCGGCGCCTCGTTCGATCACCTGCACAAGCAGTTGGTCGCCATCGACGAGCGCGGCGTTCAGAACGAGGTCGAAACCCGGCTGGCCCGCTCCAATCCCAATGTCTACAACGAAGCGGCGGTCAACTTCGCTTGCTACCGTAATCTGGTCTTCGCCGAGAACGATCATGCCATCGCCTTTGCCGGGTACGGCCACCGGGTGCCCACCCTAGAGGTTTTTTCCAAGAGCGAACGCAGCCAGCCGTGGAACCACTCGGCCGAAGAGCTTCGCGGCATGTCGGACATTATCCACGCCTGCCACGCCGCCATGGGGCCGGACATTCCGTGTAACGAGGAGTGGTACTACAAACCCCCCGACGCGGATGTGCCCATGCCGTGGCGGGTGCTGATCAAATGGCGGATTTCCACCGCCGCCGGCTTCGAGGGCGGCACCAAGATCTATGTGAACACGATCGATCCGGAGAGCCTCCGCGACAGGATGGTGCCGAAGCTGTTCGAACTGAAGAACAGCGGTCAGATCGCCCCGATGAAGATTGCCTTCGAATGCGACTGCGTCCCCAATTGTCTGAAATACAATCCGGCGGTCCGCAATCAAATGGCCACGGACCCCGAGTTTCCGCCGCTTTCCGGTGACGCACGCACGGATAGGTGAGTTCCCGACCGGCGACAACACCATGATAGGGCCCTTGAGAGGGCAATTTGCTTGATCCCGGAGCGTGAGTCCCTGTAAAGGTAAGGGCTGTTGCGTCCCCTTCGTCTAGAGGCCTAGGACACCGCCCTCTCACGGCGGCAACAGGGGTTCGAATCCCCTAGGGGACGCCAATCTTTCTAAGTCACTGACTTTCCTTCATAAATCGCTACGTTATCGACAAGCCTGTTGGTCACCGTGTACAACATTTGCATGGGTGACGACGTGCTTGAAACCAACCATCTTTACCGCCCTCGCGGGAGGGGCTGGTGCTTTCGCCATAGGACCCCGGACAACCTCGTGGGCCGAACGAACCCCCGAACCGGGAAGCCCTTCGGCAAAGAGATACGGCTCGGGCTCCAGACCCGAGACCTCCGGGAAGCTCGCCACAAGCGAGACATGATCCTCGGTGAACTCCGCAAGCTCCAGGCGGAACACTCCGCCCAGAACGTTGCCTCCTTGGGTGATGCCATCGAGTTGGCGAAGGAGTAC
>CAKZLS010000124.1 GCA_937127205.1 uncultured Rhodospirillales bacterium | reverse complement strand
TCACAAGAGGTCAGTATTAACCACCGTTGGTATGAGCATACCCCAAACCGAGAAACAATTTCAGGTGTTATTTGTACTTTTTTATTCGCCCTCGTCTACCCACGTCTCGATCAGCCGCCGGGCGATGGAATCCGCGCCAGGCATGATCAAGCCGACGGACTGGGGATCGCGGATCTCGGCGCGGGTGAACCAACGCGCGTCATCCAGTTCGTCGGCGTCGAAGTCCAGCACCGCGCCGGGAGGCGCCTCCGCTCGGAAGCCGAGCATCAGCGACGACGGAAAGGGCCAGGGCTGCGATCCCATGTAGCGCACGTTCACGACGCGGATGCCGCTCTCCTCCTCCACCTCGCGAACGACCGTCTCCTCAAGGCTCTCGCCCGGCTCCACGAAACCGGCCAGGGTCGACATCATGCCCTTGGGCCAGCGCGCCTGGCGGCCCAGCAAACAGGCGTCTCCCTCGGCGCCCGAGCGGGTCACCAGCATGATCACCGCCGGATCGGTACGCGGGAAATGCTCGGCGCCGCATTCGGCCCTGGTGCACACCCGAAGATGGCCGCCGTGGCGGTTTTCCGTCGGCGCGCCGCACACACCGCAAAAGCGGTGACGGCGGTGCCAGAAGCATATACCGAGAGTATAGGCCAGCAGTGATCCAGCGGCGTGGTCCATCAGCGGACCGACACGCCTGAGGCTGATGAACTTGGCGCCATCGCCAAGTATTGTCAGGTCGCCTTTGGCGTGCTCCGACAGATCCACGGAAAACCAGGCACGGCCGCCGTTCTCAAGTCCTAGGAACACAGCCTGTTGCTCGGAACATGCGCCCGGCGGAAGCTCCGCACCGGCAACGGACACCGCGCTGGGAGCGTCTCCCGGCACAATGAGATTTCGGTCTTGCCACAACGGCACGAACCGCGATTCGGGATCGCACAGCCGCTCGGCCAGCCAGGCATCGTCCGAGCGTCGTTGGGCCGCCCGGTCGAGGGCACACCCGGTATAACAAAGAGGCGTCATCATGGCCGGAACCTGACACAGCCGCGGCCTTGCCGCAACGGTCCGATCGAACCTCCGACAGCCAACGCCGGTTCCGCGTCGATTTCCCTTGGCCGTCCGAGCGCGCGTTGGTACCTTTTTACCCGTATGGGGCAATACGCTCTACTTATCGGGGAACATCAGCACCATGTCATCACCCTGGCGTCCGATCACCGTATTCGTCCTGGTACTGGCACTTTGGGGCTGTGGGTCGCCGGATAATTTCTATACGGACAAAGATCTTTACGAGGCCTGCGGTTCGGATCCGGGGAAGCGGGTTGCGTTTGCCAATTGGGACGATGCGGAAGCGGTCGACCTGCAGATTCGCATGGGATCGTTCTGGCCCATGATCCTGACCCTGCGCCAGGATCGTCCCTATGTCCTCAGAATTGCCAATGTCGACCCGGAGCACCGGGTGTTCAGCGCCACGCCGCTGTTTGAAACTTCCCATCTCGAGTCGGTCAAGATCGCCGGCGGGGATCCGGAATTCAATCCGGTCGACGGGTTACCGCTACCGCCGGCGGCAACGGCCGAGATCCGGTTCATGGCGCTGTGTACCGGCCGTTTCGAGTTCTTCGAAACCTGGGTCCCTAACCTCAACGTCGAAGTGGGCCGCGGTGTCGTCTACGTGGAGTAACCAACCGATGCCACGGGTCAGGCCCGAAAGTGGTGAACAAACGACTCGATTCTCTTGCCCTTGTGCGCCCGTTCGCTGATATAGTGCTGTTGGGAGGCTGGCGGCGGACGGATCCCTCGCCAACCCGGTCAGGTCCGGAAGGAAGCAGCCGTAACGAGTTTCGATCCGGGTCGTTTGTCCAGTCTCCCACTTAAATCCTTGCTGGCAGAGTGTCTGGCCGCCGCGTTGTTAAAGGAAATCATGGCGTCTCATGACCGAGCCCGATTCCACGATTGATCCCGGTCAACCCTCCGAGCCCTACCGGGTTCTCGCGCGCAAATACCGCCCCACCGATTTCGATGCTCTGATCGGCCAGGACGCCCTGGTTCAAACCCTCAGCAACGCTTTCCAGTCGGGGCGGCTGGCGCAGGGCTACATGCTGTCGGGGGTGCGCGGGGTCGGCAAGACGACCACCGCACGGATCATCGCGCGGGCGCTGAACTGCATCGGTCCGGACGGAACCGGCGGTCCGACGGCGACGCCCTGCGGCGTCTGCGAACATTGCCTGGCCATCGCCGAGGACCGCCATGTGGACGTGCTGGAGATGGACGCCGCCAGCCGCGCCGGCGTCGGCGAAATGCGCGAACTCATCGACGGCGTGCGCTACCGCCCGGCCTCGGCGCGCTACAAGGTCTACATCATCGACGAAGTGCACATGCTGTCGACCCAGGCCTTCAACGCTTTGCTGAAGACCCTGGAGGAACCGCCGGCGCACGTGCGGTTCGTGTTCGCCACCACCGAAATTCGCAAGGTGCCGATTACAATTTTGTCGCGCTGTCAGCGGTTCGACCTGCGGCGTGTCAATGCCGAGGTTCTGGCAAAACACTTAGGCAAGATCGTCGAGCGCGAAGGCGCCGACGTTTCGACAACGGCGCTCCAACTGATCGCCCGCGCCGCCGACGGCAGCGTCCGCGACGGCCTGTCGCTGCTGGACCAGGCGCTGTCGCACGCCGGCGGCGCCGTGGAAGAAGCCGCCATTCGCGACATGCTCGGCCTTGCCGATCGCACCGTCACTTTCGATCTGCTGGACGCGGTGCTGCGGGGCGACATTGCATCGGCGCTGACCGTCATGGCGGCTCAGTATGCCGCCGGCGCGGATCCCGCGCAGGTGCTCACGGACATGCTCGAGCTGACCCATTGGCTGACCCGTATCAAGGTGGCGCCGGAAAGTGCCGACGCGCCGGGCGTGCCGGAGGCGGAACGGGTGCGCGGCCGGGAAATGGCGAACGCGCTCTCCATGGCCGAGGTCACCCGCGCGTGGCAGATGCTGCTTAAGGGGCTTTCGGAAACCCGCGGTGCGCCGACGCCGGTACAGGCCGCCGAGATGGTGCTGGTGCGACTCGCCTATGCGGCCCAACTGCCGACTCCGGCCGAAGCGCTGAAGTCCCTGGAAACCGGGAACGCCTCCCCTCCCCGCGCTGCCCGTCCCGCCGAGGCAGCACCGGGCGCACCGGGCGCCAGTTCTTCCGGGTCCGCGATCGCGTCCCGCTCCATGGATACGATGCCGAGTGGCGCTGGCCCGCAGTCGGCGCTCGCGGAGGCGCCGGCGCCCCCAGAAGAGCGCGCGCAGGACCCCGAACCGGCTGTTAAGCCGACCCCGGCGAACCTGCAGGAAGTTGCCGATATGGCACTGGAGCTTGGCGAGGCCGTGCTTCATGCCGAGCTCCTAACCGATGTTCGGCTGGTTCGGTTTGAACCCGGCCAAATCGATTTGCACATCAATAACAGAGCACCGGAGAACATCGTCCCCCGGCTGATCCGTTTTCTCAATGAAAACACGCCGCGCAGCTGGTTGGTGAGCATTTCCAGCGACAGCGCGGCGCCGACGCTGGTGGAGCAGCGCAAGGCCGCGAGCGCCGCGAAACGCGCTGAAGTGGAACAGCATCCGCTGGTCCGGGAAGTTCTGCGAACCTTCCCCGGCGCGACCATCGAGGACGTGAGGCCCGGAGATACGGCCAAGACCGGTCAACCGGCGCCCGTAACTGGACCCGAAAATGGGCATGAAACTGGGAGGGAGACTTCAGATGGGAACGGAGATTGAACGCAAGTTTCTTGTGCACGGCGACGAATGGCGGGCGGGCGCGACGGCCAAGCCCATCCGCCAGGGATACCTTCACGCCTCTAAGGGCATGTCCATCCGGGTCCGCCGGACCGGCGAGCACGCTTATTTGACGGTAAAGGGCACCCAGGTGGGCGCCACCCGCGCCGAGTACGAATACGAGATCCCGGTCGATGACGCCGAAGACATGCTCGACGCGCTGTGCCAACCGCCGCTGATCGAAAAGGTGCGCTATACCCTGCAGAACGACGGCGACACATGGGAGGTGGATGTGTTCGGAGGCGAGAACGCCGGCCTGATCGTGGCGGAGGTGGAACTGGACAGCGAAGATCAATCCGTTACGCTGCCCGACTGGATTGGCCCGGAGGTCACCAACGATCCTCGCTACCTCAACGCCAACCTGTCGAAGACGCCGTACTCCCGATGGTCACAAATAGTGGCGGGCGACGTATAAACAATGGTCCTGCTGCCGCCTATTCAGCTCCGCCAGAAATGCGGGGTAAAAATAACCAGAACGGTGAAGACCTCCAGCCGGCCGACCAGCATCCCGGCAATAAGAAGCCATTTGGCGGCGTCCGGCAGAGACTGAAAGTTGCCGGCTGGGCCGATGACCGGGCCGAGCCCCGGCCCCACATTGGACATGGCCGTTCCGGCCCCCGACATGGCGGTCACGAAATCGAGGCCGAGCAGGTTCAAACCAAGCGTGATCACTGAAAATGTGGCCCCGAACATAACGAAGTAACTCAGCACCGAGTTAATGACCTCATCCGATATGGGGTTGCGATTGAACATGGGCGTGAAAACACCGTGAGGCTGAACCAAACGGCGAATGTGAGCCGCCGCGGCCGCGAACAGGATCTGGAACCGGAAGATTTTGATCCCGCAAGCCGTTGAGCCGTAGCACCCGCCCACAAACATCAGGAAGAACATAACTCCGACCGCAAACGTCCCCCAGAGCCCGTAATCGGTCGACGCGAACCCCGTACCGGTCATGATCGAAACCACGTTGAACGACGAATAGCGGAGAGCCTGAAAGAGCGCGAAGTCGTCCTTCAGCCACAGCCACAACGCAACGGCCATGGTCACGCAGAAGAGGATGGAAAGATACCAGCGCACCTGCGAATCCTGCAGCAGGCCACGTCTATTGCCGCGAATGATCTTCAAGTAAAGGACGAACGGAATACCTCCCATTATCATCCCCACGGTAATCAAGCCTTCGATCAAGGCACTGTCGAAATAGCCGACGGAAGCGTCCGACGTCGAATAGCCGCCGGTCGCAATGGTGGTCATGGCGTGAACGGCGGCCTCCAGAACTGTCATGCCGGCAAGCGACAGTGCAATGGCCAGGACGAGGGTCAAAAAGATCATCACGATCGAGATTCCGGCCGAGAGCTGAGTGGCCCTGGACACGATCTTGCCCTCTGTTTCGAATGCCTCCACCCGAAACATCTGCATGCCGCCAATCCGCAAAATGGGTAGCACGCTGAGAGCCATCACGATGATCCCGAGCCCTCCGAGCCACTGGAGCACGGCCCGCCACAGGAGAAGCCCCGGCGGCAAATCGTCAAGACCGATCATGACCGTCGAGCCGGTGGTCGTGATCCCGGACATCGCCTCGAAAAAGGCATCGGTTACGCTCAAGTGCAGTTCGCAGAACAGGAACGGAAGCGCGGCAAAGGCCGTCAGCACGACCCAGACCAGCGCGGTCAGCAAAAAGGCCTGCTGGAGCGACAACCGCCCCTCGCCGCCACGGTTGGCGAACGCCAATGCGCCGCCCGCGAAACCGGTGATAGAGGCAGAGCCCGCAAAAACCCGCCAATCGGGATTGTTCACGAAGAAGTCGACCGCCGCTGGAACCAACATTCCGAGCGCCAAAATAACCAGCAGTGTGCCGATGGTCATCAAGATCGGCCGAAAATCTATCAGCATTGCAAACTCAGACGTTGATTATGCGGCGGGGATTGGCGTTGGCGCTACACATGTCGCCATTCATTGCTCGCCCTTTCTTCGCCAACCGGCGCTCCGGGCTTCGTCGTCGCCGCAAAACAGCCTCTCACCTTTTTCCGGATCGATTTCAATCATTTCAAACTCCTGGTCCAGGGGCCCGAAGTAAAGGCGCTCACCGGTTTCGGTCACGATTCCCTTGACCAGACATGCCGCGTGTTCAGCCCGAGGCCGATATTGAGGGCTCTCGTTATTCCATTTCCAGGGCAACTGCCCCGCCAAGTGGGAAAATCGGTCGAAATTGTGCTCTGACGGAAGCCGCTTGCCGTTTCGCCAGTCCCATGGCGGAACCAGGGTGCCGCTCCAAATTCCCAAACGTGCGCGCTTGGCTCGATGTTCAGCCGCGTGATAGTAGGGCGCGCTTTCTGGAAGGGCGACGACACCACCGCCCTCCAACAGGAGTACGGAAACCTCACTGTCACCGACCAGGCACACGGCCTCCGGTTGATCCAGCCCGATTTCGATGGCACATTCGATGGGACCGGATTCCAATTCAAAGAGCTTAGCGAGTTCATAGGCCGCGGTCAGCCCGCACAGAGCCAAACGCCCCTGATGGTCGCAGGCCTGTCCCAGTTCCGGCGCGTCTATCCCGGCCAAGCTGTAGATTTTCGAACCGACCTGGAAAGAGTCCCCATCGATGACCTCGATATCGTGGGGGTTGAATGTCACTGCCCTCGGCGCACGACTTTCACCGCGCGGGGCCCCGCCTCGTTGACCAGGAGACCGAGCACGTGTGCCTCCCCAAATTCCCAGGGAAGCCCGCTTTGCCACCCGCTCGGCCGCGGCGTAATGCAGCGACCCGCCCGGAAGAGCCGCCACATGGCCACCCTCAAGCAACAGGATCGAAAGCTCGCGATCGTTCACGAAGCATGCCGTGGACATCGGCCCAGCGCCGGATTGAACAAAACAGTCGATCGGCGAGGACTGGAGTGCGATCAACTTGTGCAACACTCCGGCGCCCGCGTGCCCACAAGGCAACGCATGACCCGTTTTATCGCAGAATTGACCTGGATCCGGGGCTTCGATACCGGCCAAATGATAGACAGTGTCTCCGACTTTGAAAGAGCTCCCATCAATGACCGTTATTTGATGACGGTCAAAACTCACAGCCTCCGTGGTGGCTGCCAGCGATGATACGGCGTTCAATACAAACGCCATCGCTCCCATTACCATTGTCAGGGATCGCAACCGGGGTCTTCCTCGCCAATTACGGTAAAGTTTTCGCAGCGCACCGGAGAACGGCCGGGCAAGCGTCCATTTAATACAAAGAGATGACAGATCGTGATGACTTAGTGAACAGGAAAATATCAACCATCGCCATGGCCTCGGACGAATGCTCTGCTGTACCTGTCAACGGGGTTACCGCCCAGATCAATCACTCCTGCAGGACGTACGTGCCCGGAGCATCGACAAGAGCCGGATAACCCTCCGTTGGCGCGCCCATGGCGGGAGGGCCGACCCGCTCTGTCGACTGCTTGACCAGCCATTGCTGCCATTGCGGCCACCATGACCCGTCCTTGACCGGCGTCGCGGCACGCCAGGTGTCCGGATCGCCGTAGGCGTCATGGTTAGTGCGGGTCCCGACCTGATAGGACCGATGGGGATGGCCCGGCTCGCTGACGATACCGGCGTTGTGGCCACCACTGGTCAAGACGAAGGTCACATCGGTGTTGGTCAACAGGTGGATTTTATATACCGATTCCCAGGGCGCCACGTGGTCGCTCGCCGTGCCGACGCAAAACAGCGGCGCCCGAATGTTCCTGAGCGCCACCGGGCGGTCATCCACCAGATAACGCCCCTCGGCCAGGTCGTTGTTGAGGAACAGCTCGCGCAGATAATCGCGGTGCATGCGGTACGGCAACCGGGTGGCGTCGGCATTCCACGCCATCAGATCAGTCATCGGCCGGCGTTCGCCGAGCAGGTACTCGCGGACGATGGCCGACCAGATCAGATCGTTGGAGCGCAGCATCTGGAAGGCGCCGGCCATCTGCTTGGTGTCCAGATACCCCTGGTCCCACATGATGTCTTCGAGGTAGGCTACCTGGCTTTCGTCGATGAACAGCATGAGTTCGCCGGCCTCGGTGAAGTCCGTTTGGGCGGCGAACAGGGAGACGCTCTTGAGGCGGTCGTCGCCGTCCCGGGCCAGTGCCGCCGCGGCGATGCTCAACAAGGTGCCGCCGAGGCAATAGCCGACGGCATGGATCTGGCGCCCAGGCATGATCGTGGAAATGGCCCGGAGCGAGTCCATTATACCGTCGTAATAATAGGACTCGATCCCAAGGTCGCGGTCCTCGGCAAGCGGGTTCTTCCACGAAATCATGAACACTGTATGCCCCTTGTCCACCAGGTACTTGACCATGGAGTTGTGGGGCGAGAGATCGAGAATGTAATATTTCATGATCCATGCCGGCACGAACAGCACCGGCTCGGCGTAAACCGTGTCCGTGCTCGGCGTATACTGGATCAATTCGATAAGTTTGTTGCGGTACACCACCTTGCCCGGCGTCACCGCCACCCGTTCGCCAACGGGGAACGCTTCAGCTCCCACTTGACGGCGTCCGGCGATGGCGCGTTCCCAATCCTCGACGAAGTTGACGGCGCCCTGGACCAGATTGCCGCCGCCGTGTTCCAGAGTGGCCTTGAGGACTTCGGGATTGGTCAGCGGGAAATTGGTGGGAGAGAACATGTCGAGGACCTGGCGGGCGACAAAGGACACCACCTGTTCATGGTGCGGCGCGACCCCGAATACACCGGTTGTGGCGTTGTGCCACCATTGCTGGGTGAGCAGGAACGATTGGGCGATCAAGTTGTAGGGAGGCTGTTGCCAGTCCTCGCCGCGAAAACGCCGATCCTGCGGAAGCGGCTCGATGGCCGGCGGCGTGTCCGGGTTTGCCGCCGCCCGGGCGGCGTAGACCGCGAACCGGATCGCTTTTCGCAGGGCCTTTTGCGACAGCTGGCTCTGTTTGCCGGGGGCTAATCCCAGATGCACCAGCCAATCCAAATAGGCCAGCATCAGCGCCGCCGGCGATACGCTCATGGTGATGCGGCCCAGAGCCGCATGAACGAACCGGTCGATAGTTTGTGCGCTCACCGGGAAGGAAAGAGCCTCGGCGATTTCCTTCTTCGGTTCGTCGAGCGCCGGGGGCGGATTGGCGGTCCTCGGCTTGGCCCGGCGATCGGTGGCCACGGGGCCAGATCCCGACCGGTGCGGCGATCCGCGCCGGCCGCCGGTGTTCGTTTTCCGTTGAGCCATGTGCGGTCCTTTCCACTGGATCCAATAACGGAGATCTTATCGTGCACCCGGACGAACGCCATGTCGAGTATACTTGTATAAAAAGTATGGCAATGCGTCTCGGAGTGGCGTTGCGCCTGACACCCTCCCCTGTTCTTTCTTCAGGAAGGGGACTATAGGTAGAGTGTCGTGCATTCAGGGCGATTGGTGGAGGCGGGAGTCTCGCCGTTGCCAACGAAACACTCGGAGACCATCGTACAATGAAAAATATCGGGCAGATGATGAAGCAGGCCCAGAAGCTCCAGGAAAAAATGGGCGAGATGCAGGAGCAATTGGCCAACACCGAGGTCACCGGGTCATCCGGTGGCGGAATGATAGAAGTGACCTTGAATGGAAAGGCCGAGGTCCGGCGGGTCAAGATCGACCCATCTGTCATTGATCCGGCCGAGGCCGAAATGCTGGAGGACCTGATCGTCGCCGCGATCAACGACGCCAAAGTCAAGGTGGAAGCCCACGTGGCGGAACAGATGTCGGAAGTTACCGGCGGCCTCAAGCTTCCGCCTGGAATGCAACTCCCGTTCTAGAGTTTCACGCAGTTACCGGCATGGCATCGTGCCTCGAATCGACGGAAACTCAATGCCGATAACCGATATCGATCGGCTGATCCAGTATCTCGCCAAATTGCCGGGGCTGGGACCGCGGTCGGGTCGCCGAGCGGCGCTTCATATGCTGAAACGCCGGGACACCGTGCTCGTTCCGCTGGCCAAGGCTCTGGCGGCGGCGGCCGAGAGCATCCGCACCTGTTCGATCTGCGGCAATCTCGATACCAAAGACCCCTGCGGCATCTGCTCCGATTTGCGCCGCGACGAAACGCTTATCTGCGTGGTCGAGGATGTGGCCGATCTGTGGGCGCTGGAACGAACCGCGGCGTACCGCGGCCGATATCACGTTCTTGGCGGCACCTTGTCGGCCCTTGACGGTGTTCGCCCCGAGGATCTCGCCATTCCGGCCTTGGTCGCCCGCGCCCGCGACGCCGCGGTCAAGGAAGTCATTCTCGGCACCAGCGTCACCGTGGACGGCCAGACGACGGCCTTCTATATCGTCGACCGCCTCGCCGACTGCGACGTGGCGGTCTCCGGTCTGGCGCACGGAATTCCCATGGGCGGAGAGCTGGACTATCTCGACGACGGCACCCTGAGCAACGCCCTAAAAGCTCGTCACGACCTCGGTTGAATCGATTGTTCTATGCTGCGTTCAAGGCCTTTAGAACGGCGTTGATCTGGGTGTCGACGGCAATATCCACGTACGAGGTAATTTCCAATTCGCGATCCTCGTAAGCGTTGACGTCATGGTGACCCGCCTGCCAATCGGCAACCGCATTGTCGCGCGACCTGACGAGCTGCTCGATCTCGGGACGGTACAGTCGAAGCATGGCGGTGATCCATGTGTTCACCGGAAGCGACGGGTAGGCCAGATCCATGTCGAAACGATCGAGCATCATGATGACGTCGTCGGCGTCATACCACACCTCACCGGTGACCCACCTGTTGGCCGTGAACAGGCGGACCGGATATCCGTGGGGATCCATCGAAATACCGATCAGATGGCTGAGCGCGTCATTGTCGCCCAACGGCGGCGTATGGTCCGGCAGTTTGGCGGGAGCGACCCCCTCCGGCATGCCCTTCGGTCTCAGGAAAGTATGGAAGTGCCCGTGCTCGCCGCCGCGCAATTCGGCCGGATGGGCATGATAGTAGTACTGGGAGTGGGTCTCGTTGTCATAGACGTCGCCCGGCGGATAGTGATCCCACTCGTAGAAGTCGCCGTGGCCGCGCAACACTTCGCCGACGACATTGTCCTGGCTTTTCCGCAACAGCCGATAACATTCCATGATCTCGGCCCCGGCAGCCGCCATGTCTTCCAGCCGCTCTCGAGGCAGTTCGCGCAACTCAACCATGACGATCCTCGTTGTTGCCGAGTAGTACCAACGCTCACTGATAGGAACCCATTGTGACGACCTTCCAAGGTTTCCGGCGAGGAGCGTGGTGCGCGGTGATGCGGGAGCATCATAAGCGCCGCGGGACGCCGTCCGGAAACCTCGATAGGCCGCCTTTCGGGTCGTGTTTCCCGCATCCTCGGGGCGTCGGAACCACTTGACGATGGATCCCCATCGCCGGCGCGGCTCCTCCTGCCGAGGAGGCGGGAAACACGATCACAATGGGTTACTATCAATGCAGGTTGGTATAACCCGCCGCAAAGAGATGTTCCGGCGTCGCGGTGCCCGGCTTGCCCGGTCCGCCCATGGCCTTGGGCACCGAAAAGTCGGCCTTGACCATCCCATCGCTGCTCTCCGTATGGCCGTTGCGGCCGCCGGTCGCGGTTGCCGTCGCGGTGAAGAGCGGTTCGATCCTGTCCATGGCTGTTCTCCAAGTGGATCGGATCCAACGCTCGGTACCCAAGCGATGGTTCGGTCGATCCACCAAATCGTTGCTCTGACGGATCGATGATGATCCAAGGCCATTGGACAAGCAACCTTCACATTTGAGGATCAGACTTTCTGCCTTCGGGCACGCGCGGCCATTTCTGTTGCGCAACAAGTGTTTTGGGTGATAGCTTAATCAACTTAATCATCCAATAGTTGCCTTGGTGAACAGCACGCAGGGCTTCGGGGACGAGAAGATGAACAACGAGGAGCTGTGCGGCCTCATCGGGTTGGTGGGCGAGCGGCAAGATCGAAAGGCCTTCGCAGACTTGTTTCGCTACTTTGCCCCGCGATGTAAAGCCTACGCCCTGCGGATCGGATGTCCAGACGGCGAGGCAGAGGAACTGACTCAAGAAGCGATGGTTTCCGTATGGCGTCGGGCGGAGACATTCGACCGTACTAAAGCGGCAGCGTCGACTTGGGTTTTCACCATCGTCCGTAACAAACGCATCGATAAGATGCGCCGCGAGAAGCCAGTGATGGCGGAGTTCGAACAGTTGGAGCGACTGCCGGCGGTGACGGTTGATCCGGGGGATGCCAGCGACGCCACCAGAGTAAGGATTGTAATGCGCGAGGCGGTCGATGCTCTGCCTGCGGATCAAAAGTTGGTGCTTGAAAAAGCTTTCTACGAAGATAAATCGCACAGTCAGGTAGCAGAGGAGCTACAATTACCGTTAGGAACGGTGAAGTCTCGAATTCGTCTCGCACTGTCGCGCTTGCGGTTATCATCTCTGGAAGCATACGCATGATTGAACACCATCCTCCGCTCGATCTGCTGTTT
This sequence comes from uncultured Rhodospirillales bacterium, assembly GCA_937127205.1. Lineage (GTDB taxonomy): Bacteria > Pseudomonadota > Alphaproteobacteria > Rhodospirillales > Defluviicoccaceae > CAKZLS01. Next base: position 2,966 of record CAKZLS010000124.1, on the reverse strand, counting down.
GATTACGCGACTGGCGGGCAGGATTTCGCGATATCGCTCGCAGTGGCCGCGCATCTTGAAGGGTGCGCAGAATGTCGGAGCATCGTGCAACAAGTTGAAGCATTAGGCGGCGTGATGCTGGATGAGCTTGAACCGGTTGATGTCTCTGAGGGAATGTTCGAAGCTGTTATGGGCAGATTGGACGAAGCGATAGTGACCCCAGCGGCTGAATACGTTGGAAGAATGGAACACGGCGATTGGTCGCTCCCGCGAGCCCTTTGGCCCTATATCGAAAACGGTACGGAAGCGTTGCGATGGCAACGCCTCGCTGACCTTTTTGAAGAAGCGATCCTTCCTGTGCCCAGCAATACGCACCGGGTGTCATTGCTCCGTGCCCAACGCGGTGGTTTCGTCCCTATGCACGCACATGCCGGTCAGGAATATCTTGCGGTTTTGCACGGCGGCTTCCGCAGTAACGGACACGCTTATGAACGTGGCGACTTCGCTTATTGTGACAAATCGGAAAGCCATGAACCAATCGTCGACACCCATGACGAATGCGTTTGCTTGCTCGTTTTGGATGCTCCCTTGAATTTTAAGGGCGACTATAAAAAAACGCTGGATCCAATTTTTCGGATGTAGCGGTGTTCATCTAAAAGCACAGGGGCGGCTCGTCTGGTCGCGGTGATCCCCGCGCAGGTCGGAACCGCCGGAACAATCATTCAGAGTCTTCGTTGTCGTCCCTGTCCTTGCTGGACGTGAAGGCCTTCAGCATGTCCATGGGGAACGGGAAGATGATCAAGGAGCTGCGGTCGGCGGCGAGGCCGCTCATGGTGGTCAGATAACGCAACTGCAGAGCCTGCGGCTCCACGGCGAGGATCTTGGCCGCCTCGTAGAACCGTTCGGCGGCCTGCAGCTCGCCCTCGGCGTCGATGACCTTGGCGCGCCGCGCGCGCTCCGCCTCGGCCTGCTTGGCGATGGCGCGGATCATACTCTCGTCCAAATCCACGCGCTTGATCTCCACGTTGGACACCTTGATGCCCCACGCCTCGGTCTGCTCGTCGAGGATGCCCTGGATGTCGGTATTGAGCTTCTCGCGCTCGGCCAGCATCTCGTCCAGTTCGTGTTGACCGAGAACCGAGCGCAAGGTGGTCTGGGCGAGCTGGCTGGTGGCGGCGTTGAAGTCTTCCACCTGGTTGATGGATTTCTCGGCGTCCATCACCCGGTAATAGACCACCGCGTTGACCTTCACCGAGACATTGTCACGCGAAATCACATCCTGCTCCGGCACATCCAGCACGCGGGTCCGCAGATCCACCCGCACCATCTGCTGGATGACGGGGATGACAATGATCAGACCCGGGCCCTTTACCTTCCAGAAGCGGCCGAGCAGAAACACCACGCCGCGCTCGTACTCGCGCAGAACCTTGAGCGCTACCGCGATAAGAATGATTAGCAATACAACGATGAAAATCCAGGCTTGGCCGAGAATGAACGACATGACTTCGGTCACCTTCTACTGTTCCGGGCTATTCTTGCGGGGCTCGACCTCCAGGGTGAGCCCGTCAATGCCGACGACGCGAACTTCCTGGCCGGGCGCAAGAATGTTGCCGGGCGCAACGGCTTCGCCGGCGCGGGCGCGCCAGACCTCCCCGTGCACGCGAACCCTGCCTTCGTTCCCGCTCCAGTCAAGCACCGGCCCGATGTCGTCAATCATCTCCTCCGGCCCCGTCACCACCGCGCGGCGCCGCGAGCGCGCCAGCAGCGTCAACACGATCATGAGCAAGCCGCCGGCAACGAATGCGATGCTGCCGATCAGTGGCCAGGCGATGGCAAAACCCGGCGCGTCGGTATCCATCAGCATGATCGAGCCGATCACGAAGGCGGCGATTCCGCCGATGCCCAGAATACCGAAACTGGGCAGAAAGAGCTCGGCCGCCATCAACGCCACCCCGAGCGCGATCAAGGCCAGGCCGGTGTAATCGACCGGCAGGACATGAAAGGCGTAGAGCGCGAGCAAAAGACAAATGCCGCCGATAACCCCGGGACCTACCAGACCGGGACTGTAGAACTCGAACAGCAGCCCGTAGATGCCGACCAGCATCAGAATGTAGGCGACGTTGGGATTGGTGATGACCGAAAGCAACTCGGTCCGCCAGTCGGGACTCACCGGGGTCACGGCCAGCCCGGCCGTTTCCAGGCGGCGGGTCTCGCCCTGGACCACCACCTCGCGGCCATCCAGCTCGGTCATGAGGTCGGGGACGTCATCGGCGATGAGGTCGATGACATTCTCCCGCAAGGCCTCCTCCGCCGACAGGCTCGCGGCGTCCTTCACCGCCTTTTCCGCCCAGTCTACATTGCGGCCGCGCAATTGCGCGAGACCACGGATGTAGGCGCGGGCATCGCTCTCCACCTTTTTCTCCATCGCCGACTGTGGCGAAGATCCCGCCGCCTCTTTGCCGGCGCCGGGGTCGTCTGTGTCGGAAGAATCGTCGGTGTCGGGAGACCGGTCCGGCGCGGTTTCGATCCGGCTCTTTCGCGGATTCCCTCTCCCGTCTGTGGTGTGATGGCCCAAGCGGGGCTTGGGCCCACATAAATGTGTTGTAGGTGCCACCTGCACACAGCACAACTTGTTGTGGGTCCGCGCCATCACTGCGATCAACGGCTATGCTGTCTGGGTTCCATCAGGGAGACCAGGCATGCCCGATAAAACCGAGACGATCCTGAAGGCCCTCCTTGCGACCACTGGACGCGCTGCATTCTCCGTCGAGCAGATCCACGCGATCGTCAACCCGAAGGGCAACAGCGCTAAGCAGATCAAGGCGTACAACCTCGCCGACGGCTCTCTGAGCCAGGGCGACATCGCGAAGAAGCTGAAGCTCGACTCGGGCAACTTCAGCCGCACGGTCAGTCGGTGGATCGATGCCGGGATCATGTTCCGGCTCGACGACAACGTGTTGCTGCATATTTACCCGGTCCCAGAGAAA
>CAKZLS010000123.1 GCA_937127205.1 uncultured Rhodospirillales bacterium | reverse complement strand
TGTCGACGCCGCGCCAGGATAGCGTCGGTCCCATCTGGTTGCCTTCGGCGGTGTGATTGTAGACCACGTCGAGGATGACCTCGATGCCCGCCGCGTGCAGGATCTGGACAAAAGTTTTGAATTCTCCAAGCTCCCCGGTGGAGAGAAAACGCGGGTCGGGCGCGAAGAACGAAAGGGTATTGTAGCCCCAGTAATTGGAGAGCCCGCGCTCGATGAGATGGCGGTCATTGAGAAAGGCGGGGACCGGCAGCAACTCGATGGCGGTGATCCCGAGCGTGACCAGATAGTCGACGGCAGCGGGAGCCGCCAGCCCGGCGATGGTGCCCCGCACCTTCTCAGGAATCTCCGGATTTCGAATGGTGAAGCCCTTGACGTGGGCCTCATAGACAATGCTGCTGTGCCACTCGTTGCGGGGGTATCGATCGTTGCCCCAGGTAAACGCGGTGTCCACCACTTGGCACTTGGGCATCCAGCGGGCGTTGTCACGCCTGTCGAAACTGAGGTCGGCGTTGCGCGCACCGATGCGGTATCCGAAATGGGCGTCTGTCCACTTAAGCTCGCCAACCAAGTTTCGGGCGTAAGGATCGATCAGCAGCTTGTTGGCGTTAAAACGGTGGCCGTTTGTAGGATCGTAAGGGCCGTGAACCCGGTAGCCATAGAGCTGACCGGGACGAAGGTCGGGGAGATAGCCGTGCCAGACCTCGTCGGTATATTCCGGCAGAGTGACCCGCGCTATTTCTTTTCGCCCAGCCTCATCGAACAGGCACAGGTCCACTCGTTCCGCATGCTCGGAGAAAAGGGCGAAGTTAACGCCCATCCCACTCCATGTGGCGCCACGTGGATAGGGTTTTCCTGGCCAAACGCGCATAGACTTTCCCTCTCTTCAAGTTTGCACATTGATTGGACGCAATTTGAAATGATCATCTGGTGCGTCCACCAGACCTCTCAATACCCACAAGGGGCGTGTGCCATCTCCGTCCTCGCGTCGGCGACCATACAACCGTTCATCGATTCATCCCACGGAATTTTCGGTAGCGCCAATGCCGGAAGAAATACCGATGATTCAACGCGTCAGCTACGACTTAGTTCGGCTTCGTCCATCAGCCGCGAAAAATCATGAACCCGGACGTTGTGGCCGTCGACCTCGAGAATACCGTCGCGCTGCAGACAGCGAAGATGGCGCGAAAACGCGCGCATGGTGATGCCGAGAACCGCAGCCATGTCGTTGCCCGTGAAAAACAGCGTGAAAGTGAGCACGCCGTCCTTGCCAACGATCCCATGATATTCGACGAAATTGACCAGCAACTGGGCGAGGCGCACACGGGCGTTCAAACCCCCGCGGTGCATAATCCGATCCTCCGCCAGGTTCAGGTCCTCACCGAGACGACGGATGAATGCGAGTGCGAGGTTGATGTTCCGGCTAAGAAGTTGGCGGACGATCTTGCCGTCCAGCAAGCACACACTCGATTCTTCCAACGCCTCGGCGTCGAAGGTGTGGCGACCTCCGAACATGAACGCCCGAAGTCCGAGGG
>CAKZLS010000122.1 GCA_937127205.1 uncultured Rhodospirillales bacterium | reverse complement strand
ATACTCCACGTTCGCCGGGTGGCCGTCGCCGGCATCGGAGTCACCATAGGCTTCGCCAGCGGCGAGAATTTCGCCCAGGCGAGCATGCCAGTAGGCATCCGCGAGCCGCAGATTGATAAAGCCGGGACCGGCAATTTCCGCGGTTTCCACAGAATCGACATTCATCAGCCGACCGGCGATGAGCGTCGCCAGCTCACGGGGCTTGGATTTCGCCGGGCGTGCCAGGATCATGGCGGCGTTGGTGGTGAGATCACCGTGCGACGGGTCGCGGGGCGGCTCCACGGAAAGCCGGCCCGTGTCCAGACCGGGCGGCAGCTGTCCCTCGGACACGAGGTCTTCGACCGTGCGCAGGAGTTCGCCCTGAAAGTGCCGAAAAAGGTTCATGAAATCCTCGACTGAACGTCGAACAGGCGGCGGTATTCATCGGACGCGTAGCGGTCCGTCATGCCCGCCACATAGTCAGCGACCGTACGAGCGGTTTCAACGGAGTTCGGCGCGCCGGCCCGGCGGCGCCATTCGGTAGGCAAGCATTCAGGTTCTTGGACAAGCAATTGGAAAAGATCCTTTACGAGACGTCGTGCCTTACTGGTCATGCGGTTGAGCTTGTAGTGCCGGTACATGTTTTCGAACAGAAAATCCTTCAGTGCACGATCGTTTGCCTGCATTTCGTCCGAAAATGCAACCATTGGGCCGCCGGAACACCTTATATCCTCCGGGGACGTCGGATTTGCCGCCTCAAGGCGGCGCCTGGTTTCGTCCACCAGGTCGTTGACCATATGGCCGATCAGATGACGCACCGATTCGTGAATCAGCCGCGACGTTTCCAACCCCGGGTACTTTTGCCTCACCTCCTCGAACACAGGCCCTACCAGAGGTACGCCTCTAAGGTCGTCGACGGTGAACAGGCCGGCCCGCAGCCCGTCGTCGATATCGTGATTGTTGTAGGCAATGTCATCGGACAGTGACGCCACCTGCGCTTCCGCACTGGCAAAGGTATCCAACTCGAGGTCGTGGCCGGCGCCATATTCCATGATGGCCTGCGGCAGCTGCCGGTCGATCCCCGGCCCCACCAGCGGCCCATTGTGCTTGACCACGCCTTCCAGCGTCTCCCACGTCAGGTTCAGGCCGTCGAACTCGGCATAGCGCCGCTCCAGGCAAGTCACGATCCGCAGGCTCTGCGCGTTGTGATCGAAGCCCTCGTAAGGTTGCATCGTGTCGCGCAAGGCATCCTCGCCGGCATGGCCGAACGGCGGGTGGCCGAGATCATGCGCCAGCGCCAAAGCCTCCGCCAAATCCTCGTTGAGGTTGAGACTGCGGCACATGGATCGGGCGATCTGCGAAACCTCGAGGCTATGGGTCAAGCGTGTCCGGAAAAAGTCGCCTTCATGATTGACGAACACTTGGGTCTTGTATTCCAGCCTGCGGAACGCGGCCGAGTGGATAATGCGGTCGCGGTCACGCTGGAAACAGGTCCGCGTATCGCTCTCTTTTTCAGGGTAAAGGCGGCCGCGGCTCTCGGCGGGTCTGCAGGCCCACGGCGCCAAGTTCTCCATGGCAGTCATGGACGGAGGGTAACCATCGCCATTGCTTCAGGCAACGAAGGTTTCCGGCAGTCTCCGCACACCCACCGTAGGGGTTTGACAAGCACCCGGCAACCACTACATAAGTAAAGCTCTACTGGGCTTTTTTATGAGTTCGAACGGCGGAAGGAACGGACATGCCGCAAGACATGGCGACCAACGAAAAGGCTGTGATCGGCATCTCTGAAAACGCGGCCAAGCGAATCGCCAAATTGATTGCCGACGAAGGCGACGACAATCTGGTGTTCCGGGTGGCTGTTTCAGGGGGCGGATGTTCAGGCTTTCAGTACGGCTTTAGTCTCGACAATCAGCGCAACGAAGACGATCGCGTTTTCGAGCGCGACGGCATTGAGGTGGTCATTGACGAGGTGTCCCTGGACCTTCTCAAGGACTCCGAAGTCGATTTCGTCGAGGACCTGATCGGATCGTATTTCTCGATCAAGAACCCAAATGCGTCGTCAACTTGCGGCTGTGGCTCCTCGTTCTCCGTCTGAAGCTCTGTGACATCCTCCATCAAGATCGCCACTTGGAACGTCAACTCGATCAAGGCGCGGTTACCGCATGTCCTGAAATGGCTTGGGGACGCAGCGCCGGACATTGTGCTTCTGCAGGAAACGAAATCCACCGACGATACGTTTCCGGGACTGGAAATTGGCGACCTTGGCTACAATTGGGCGATTTCCGGGCAGAAGACATATAATGGTGTAGCGGTCTTGTCGAAGCGCCCCATTGATGTCATCGAGACGGCGCTCCCCGGCGACCCCTTGGACGTTCAGGCCCGGTATCTAGAGGCATACACCGGTCACATTCGCGTGGCGTCGATCTATTTGCCCAACGGTAACCCGGTGGATGGCGACAAGTTCACCTATAAGCTGACGTGGATGGCACGACTTTATGACCACGTGAAATCACTGCTGGCGTCGGAGGATGTGTTTGTTCTTGGCGGCGACTATAACGTCGCTCCCGACGACGGCGACGTTTATGCTCCGGAGCGCTGGCGCGATGACGCACTATGCCGGCCGGAAACACGGGCTGCCTACCGCAAGATCATTCACCTGGGATTGACCGACTCGCTCCGCGCCGTTTCACCGGAAACCGGGCGGTACACCTGGTGGGACTATCGCGGCGGTGCATGGGACGGCGATCGCGGACTTCGCATCGACCACCTGCTGCTCTCGCCGCAAGCGGCCGATCGCCTGGACGGTGCCGGAATAGACCGCGACCCGAGAGGCTGGGAAAAGGCGTCCGATCATACGCCTGTTTGGTGCGAAATCAGGGCGCCGATGTGACGCGACACTGTTAATCGCCGTCTTGGTGAAGCGCTCGGCTGCTCAGGTGCCGGGGAAGTTTGGTGTTCGGATCGCCGCAGGCACCCTTAAGTTGCGCCTCCGTAAGTCCCTTGGTCCCACTGAGGTCGGCTCCCCGCAGATCCGTATCCGTCAAATCCGTCTTGTGCAGGTCGGCGCCGTGAAGATCGGCGCGATGAAGGTCGGCGTCGCGCAGGATCGCGCCGCTTAGATCAGCATTATGGAGATCGGCGTCGTGAAGATCGGCCCAGCGAAGTTCCGCACCATGAAGATCGGCCCGGTGAAGGTCGGCTTGGTGCAAATCGGCGCCGTCGAGGTCGGCATCTTTAAGATCGGCTCCATGCAGGTCGGCTCGGTGAAGATCGGCGTCCGGCAATAGCGCCCCATGGAGATCGGAGCGATGCAGGTCAGCCCGATGAAGATCCGCCTTCTTTCCCATTTCCCAACCGGAGCCCACCCAGGCCTCATGGCGTTGAATGATCGACTTGAGCCTTGCCTTGGATACTTCGTGGCAACCGCTTTCCGCAGTCTGGAGCGGTACCTGCGTCTTTTTTTCGCGAAGACCTTGCTTTACGTCGTCATTGTTCATGTCGTTCGACACCCCGAAACACTCTTGCTATGTCTATTGTCCTCAAAATTATAGCGGATAAGCGGCGGTGCCCGCCACAAAACTTTGCAACGCAGGAGTAAAGGTAGCCGCACCACTGAGACACGCCCCGCATCGACAAAATATTTCATGCAATGTTCAACACTGGCTGTCGCAAAAACAAAGTCTTTTCATCCGGCCACAATCGGAACCGCGCCCCGAAAGCCCATCGTCTCATGATTGCCAACTATAGTGTCTTTGGAGCAACATAAGCCGTAAAAAAAGTCAATTTTTCGGTTTTTAGTGACGGCAAACTGCCAATTACGCTTTACAAAACCCTATTATGCTGTGGTATCCACGCCACGTAAGTGGCTTTTAGAGATTGATTTGAAGGGATCAGGGTGGTGCCGCTGCCGTTCCTTTCCTTCGTGCGTTACACTACGTCAAAGACTGGCCATCTAGGTGGCGCGTTTTATCTATTATGGTACCAGGCAAGTAATACATACATCGAGTACACGATCACTGGGGAGAGATGAGTTCAATGGTTAAGATTTGGAATGCTGCCCGAAACGTAGGTATCGCGATGCTGATTGCTTCCACTGCCGCCCTTGGTGCTTGCGAGGACGAAGGCACCGCCGAGAAGGCGGGCAAGAAGATCGACGAGGCCGTTCAGGACACCCAGGAGGCGGTCAAGGACGCCGCTGACTCGGCTGAGCAAAAGGTTGAGGAAGCGCAGGAGGCGGCCAAGGAAGCCATGAAAAAGGTAACCGATCCGGCTGAAGATGCCGCCGAGGAAGCCGCTGACGAGGCGAACGAGGCAGCCGAAGACGCCAAGGAGGCCGCTAAGACGACGGGCGAAAAGGCCGAAGAGGCCGCTGACGAGGCAGCCGAAGAGGCCAAGGATGCCGCTGAGGAAGCCACAGACGCTGCAAAAGAAGCTGCCGACGAGGCTTCCGACAAAGTAAAGGACGCAGCCCAGTAGACTTCTAAAGTTGGCGGGATCTCGGTAGTTGTTCTAAAGGTAGAGTTGAATGGCTTCCGAAAATAAGCTCGCATTGGAACCTTTAGCACGTTATCTAGGCTCGACCGGCAGTTGGCGGAGGAAATTTGCCTGAGGTACTTGCGTGCAGTGGCGAGAAATCATGATGTTGCTGCAAGCATTGTTGTCATTGGCAAGTTGATGTTTGTTGGAACACTTTGAATCGTGAGTTAGAGTGTTCAGTTAGGGAAGGATAAGTGAATTGGTCGATCATGTTCGTGAGTTGGATTAGGGAGGATTTAGGTATGAATAGTCTTATGAAGTTTTCCGTGGTGGCTCTCGCCGCGGTTACCTTGGCTGCCTGTGGCACCAAAAACCAAGCGGCGAAGCAAATGTCTCCGTCGGGATCGGGTTACACTGCCGAGCTGTCGAAAGGGTATCTCGACGTTTCGAGCCGTGAGTACGGTGAAGGCGATTATCGCTCTTCCGATCGCTTTGCGATGAACTCGATGTCGGCCGCTCAAGGCGAGAACGTGCCTGCCCCGGATATGGGTAGCTGGAACATTCCGGCCGAATACACCGCTGAAATCTCCGCCGCCAGCCAGCGCTTTAATGCTGCTCTCAGCAAAGGCGCCGCTTCTGTGGCCCCAAACGATACGGCTGTGGCTCAGGTGAACCTCGATTGCTGGATGCAGGAAGCCGAGGAAAACTGGCCCTGGCAGGAAGACGATCGGGCATTTTGCCGCGACAACTTTAACGATGCCATGGCCAAGATCGAAGCTGCTTTGGCGCCCGCGCCGGTCGCAGCCGTGCCTCCGGGTAACTACCTGGTGTTCTTCGACTTCGCCAAGTCGAACCTGACACCTGAGGCTGTTGACATCGTCAATTCCGCTGCCGCCGGCGCCATGGAGCCCGGCACCGAAATCACGGTTATCGGCAACACCGACACCGTTGGTTCGGCGGATTACAACATGGCTCTGGGTCAGCGTCGCGCCGACTCGGTGGCCGCACAGCTGATCGCTGCTGGCTTCCAAGGCGTCATCGTCGCGGAGTCCCGCGGTGAAGAATCGCTGCTGGTTCCCACCGGAGACGGTGTGGCCGAGCCGCAGAACCGTCGCGCGGAGATCATTGTCAACAAGCCGGCAATGTAACCGACGACGACAATCGGTCTTTGGTCTAAGAGACCGGACGACGGGGCGCCGCTTAGCGGCGCCCCGTTTTGTTTTTCGCCGTACTTATTTCCCAGACACTATTCATCCCGTATTATGCTGCGCCGCCGAGACTGCGGGGATGATAGAGTTGCACGCAATTCCTTTAGATTGATCCACAATCGCTGACTGCGGGTGTTGCGCCCCGCGCCCTTGGCCTATTGATGCGCCGGTTTCAAATGAGGAGAACGTTGGTCATGAACAGCGTTGTAAAATTGTCCGCGGTAGCCGTTACCGTGCTAACGGTGGTTGCCTGCACCGGCACCGAAAGAGAGAGAGCACACAAGATGTCGCCTTCAGGTTCCGGATATGGTGCCGAACTTTCGAAGGCGTATCTCGACGTGACGGATCGGGAATATGGTGAAGGCGATTATCGCGATGCCGATCGGTTCGCGCGCAGCGCGATGTCAGCGGCCAGCGGAGAAAATGTCCCCGCCCCGGATATGAATAGTTGGAACATTCCGGCCAAGTACACTGGCGAAATATCTACCGCCAGCGAACGATTAAACGCCGCATTGGCCAAGGGTGCGGCCACCGTCGCACCGGCCGACACCGCCGAGGCCCAGGTCAATCTTGATTGCTGGATGCAGGAAGCCGAAGAAAACTGGCCCTGGCAGCAAGGAGACCGGGAACGCTGCCGCAACGGTTTCAATGAGGCCATTGCCAATGTGGAAGTCGCTTTGGACCCCGCGCCCGCCGAGGCCGTCCCTCCAGGAAGCTATCTGGTGTTCTTCGACTTCGCCAAGTCGAGCCTGACGCCAGAAGCAACGGACATTGTGAACTCCGCCGCGGCCGGCGCCACCGCGCCCGGCACCACAATCTTGGTGATTGGCAACACCGACACCGTCGGTTTGGCCGATTACAACATGGCCCTGGGGCAGCGGCGCGCCGACTCCGTGGCCGCGCAACTCGGCACGGCAGGCTTCACAGGCGTCATCACCACCGAGTCCCGTGGCGAAGAATCGCCACTGGTTCCCACTGGTGACGGTGTGGCCGAGCCGCAAAACCGTCGCGCCGAGATCGTGGTCAGCACGCCGGCCATGTAATCGCTGGGTGCACTTCGAGGTTTCGTTGCACGCACAATGGGGCGACGCAAAGCGGTGCCTTATCCTCATCAACATTTAGAGATGAACAACTGGCTGTAAATTTGGCGATGTCGCCCCTTGCGCCTCCCCCTCAAAAAGGCGCAAAATTGCCTTGTTTACAAACGCATAAGCGTTCATATGCTCCGTTAGGCTAAAAATATTCATGGGGAGAAAAGCAAATGACCATCCGAATGGTGGGCGCGGCACTGGGTGTTGTTGCCACACTTGGTCTAACGAGCGTCGCTCATGCGAAGACCTTTGTTTTTTGCTCGGAAGGTAGCCCGGAGGGTTTCAACCCTTCCCTCTACACCGCGGGCACGACCTTCGACGCAACGTCCCGGAACATGTTGAACCGGCTTGTGGAGTTCGAGCGCGGAACGACTAAGATTGGTCCCGGCCTCGCCGAATCCTGGGAGGTATCCGACGACGGCCTGACGTACACTTTCAACCTGCGGAAGGGTGTCAAGTTCCATACCACCAAGGACTTCACGCCGAGTCGGGAATTCAACGCCGACGACGTCCTTTATAGTTTTAACCGTCAAGGCGACCCCAATCACCCCGACCATAAGCTGTCCGGCGGCCAGTACGAGTACTACAACAGCATGGGCATGCCGGACCTGATCAAAAGCATCGATAAGGTCGACGACCACACGGTACGCTTTGTTTTGAACAAGCCGGAAGCACCGTTCATAGCCAACCTGGGCATGCCGTTTGCGTCCATACTATCGGCTGAATACGCGGATAAGATGCGTGCCGCCGGAACACCCGATGATATTGACCAAAACCCCGTGGGCACTGGCCCGTTCCAGCTTGTGAACTACCAGAAGGATGCCGTCATCCGCTACAAAGCTCATCCCGATTATTGGGGTGGAAAAGCACCGATCGACAACCTCGTGTTCGCCATTACCCCAGATGCCGCCGTCCGTTACGCCAAGCTTCAGGCCGGTGAGTGCCACTTGATGCCTTATCCGAACCCCGCGGACCTCGAGGCAATGAAAGCGGATCCGGCAATCAATGTGATGGAAAAGGAAGGCCTCAACGTCGGATACCTGGGCTTCAATACCGAGAAAAAGCCGTTTGACGACAAGAGGGTGCGGCAAGCACTTAGTATGGCGATCAATAAAGACGCCATCATCGACGCGATTTATCTCGGCGCCGGCAAGAAAGCCAAAAACCCTATTCCTCCGACCATTTGGTCCTACAACGACGAAATCGAGGACTACAAGTACGACCCGGCCGCAGCCAAGAAACTTCTCGCGGACGCCGGTTATCCCGAGGGCTTTGAAACCGACATCTGGGCCATGCCGGTCCAGCGCCCTTACAATCCGAACGCGCGGCGCATGGCGGAAATGGTTCAGGCTGACTGGGAGAAAGTCGGCGTCAAGGCCAAGATCGTTACCTTCGAGTGGGGTGAGTACCTCAAACGCTCAAAAGAGGGCGAACACCAGACCGTCATGCTCGGTTGGACCGGCGACAACGGCGATCCGGATAATTTCCTTTATGTGCTGTTGGGCTGCGAAGCCGCCAAGGGAGGCACGAACCGGGCGCGCTGGTGCCACCAGCCGTTCGAGGATCTCATTGTCGAGGCGAAACGCACCAGCGACGTTGACAAACGCACGGAGCTTTACGAGCAGGCCCAGGTGATTTTCAAAGAAGAAGCGCCTTGGGTCACGCTGGCACACTCGGTGGTGTTTCAGCCCATGCGGGCCGAGGTTGAAGACTTTAGGATCGATCCCTTCGGTGGCCACATTTTCTATGGCGTCGACTTGAAGGAATAGCGCTCAACCGGCCGAAATCGTCAGAACCGGACGGAACGGCATTATGCCGTCCCGTCCGGCGCCTCCAGATCGCCTGGATCGCAAATGCTAGCATTCATTCTCAAGCGTATCGCATTGGTGATTCCCACCTTTATCGGCGTTACGCTGTTGACCTTCGCCCTGATCCGGCTGGTCCCGGGAGATCCAATCGAATTGCTGGCCGGCGAACGGGGCATCGATCCGGAGCGGCACGCAGCATTGCGAGCGGAACTGGGACTAGACAAGCCGATCGTCTCTCAATACGGCATCTATATTTCCGACGTCCTCTCCGGCGATCTCGGTCGCTCCATCGTCACCAAAACACCGGTGCTTGACGAATTTCTTTCGCTTTTCCCCGCGACCGTCGAACTTGCCCTCTGTGCCATTCTGTTCGCCATTGCCATCGGCATCCCGCTAGGCATTTTCGCCGCAGTTAAGCGTGGATCAGTGTTCGACTACACGACCATGGGTGTTGCCCTTACAGGGTATTCGATGCCCATCTTTTGGTGGGCCTTGCTGTTGATCTTATTGTTCTCGGTTCAGCTCGGTTGGACACCTGTGTCCGGACGCCTTTCGGTGATGTATTATGTGGAGTCGGTAACAGGCTTCATGCTCATCGATACCCTGCTCTCCGGTGAAAAAGGCGCCTTTCAATCCGCAGTTAGTCACTTGATCCTGCCAGCCATCGCACTAGGCACCATTCCGCTTGCGGTGATCGCCCGTATGACCCGCTCGTCCATGCTTGAAGTCTTGGGCGAGGACTACATCCGCACCGCGCGCGCCAAAGGCCTCGCACCATTCCGGGTGATCGCATTACATGCCTTGCGAAATGCCCTGATCCCCGTGGTCACGGTCATCGGACTCGCTGTTGGCGTACTCTTTGCCGGCGCCATTCTGACCGAAACCATCTTTGCCTGGCCAGGCGTTGGCAAGTGGCTGGTGGAATCGGTACGTCGACGCGACTACCCCGTGCTACAAGGCGGCGTTCTACTCGTCGCCACCGTGGTGATGGCCGTCAATTTGTTCGTCGACATCCTCTACGGACTGATCAATCCTCGTATCAGGCACCAGAGGTGACCATGACGCCACCGACCGAAACCACCACCGTCCCCACCACCGAGGTCGTCGATACCACCCCGACGGAGGCGCCACCGCATCCGATTGTCGAATTCTGGCGTTATTTCAGCACGAACCGGGGTCCGGTGATCGGTTTGGTGATTATCGTCATTCTTGTGCTGGTCGCATTGTTTGCCGATGTGTTGGCGCTGCACCCCCCCAACGAACAATACCGAGAAGCTTTTTTGGCGCCGCCTTTCTGGGCCGAGGGCGGATCCACCCGTTTTCTGCTCGGAACCGACGATCTCGGCAGAGATATTTTGTCGCGGATTATTTTTGGTGCCCGGGTTTCGCTCTCCATCGGTTTCTTGGTGGTCACCTTGGCGCTTACCGTGGGAGTCGCGCTCGGCCTGATTGCCGGCTTCTTTAGGGGCGTGATCGAGACCGGGATCATGCGGACCATGGACGTAATGTTGGCATTGCCAAGCTTGCTGCTGGCCATCGTCATCGTCGCCATTCTCGGCCCCAGCCTGCTTAACGCGGCCATGGCCGTGGTCATTGTCCAGTTGCCGCATTTCGTTAGACTCACTCGCGCTGCGGTCATCACCGAGATGTCTCGCGACTACGTCACTGCCAGCCGGGTCTCTGGTGCCAGCGCGTTTAGGCTAATGCTAATCACTGTGTTGCCGAATTGCCTGGCACCGGTGATCGTGCAGGCAACCCTCGGTTTTTCGACGGCTGTTCTTGATCTCGCCGCTCTTGGCTTCCTCGGTATGGGCGCACAGCCTCCGACGCCCGAGTGGGGCACCATGCTGGCCAACGCGCTCCAGTTCGTCCAGCGGGCATGGTGGGTGGTGACCTTCCCGGGGTTGGCAATCTTGATTACCGTTCTTGCCTTCAACCTTCTCGGCGACGGATTACGCGACGCCCTCGACCCGAAGCTGAAACGCTGATGCCCCTGCTCGACATCCAAGACTTGAGCGTCGAATTCGGCGCCGAAGGCAAGAGTTTCCGAGCCGTCGACAGCATGCAGTTGCACGTCGAAGAAGGCGAAGTGGTGGGCATCGTCGGCGAATCCGGCTCCGGCAAAAGCGTCACCATGCTGGCATTGATGGGGTTGATCGGCTACCCAGGGCGGGTCACCGCCGATCGCCTGCGCTTCGCCAATATCGATCTGCTTTCCCTGTCCCCGGCCAAGCGCCGGAAGCTGACCGGCAAGGACGTGGCGATGGTGTTCCAAGAACCCATGACCAGCCTCAACCCCTGTTTTACCGTCGGATTTCAGATCGGGGAAACGTTGAAGGTGCATGAGGGTGGCGGCCGCCAGGAACGCCGGCGGAGGACCATCGAGCTGCTCGACCAGGTCGGAATCCCCGCGCCCGAAAGCCGGTTGGATGCTTTTCCGCACCAAATGTCGGGCGGCATGAATCAGCGGGTGATGATCGCCATGTCGTTGGCGTGCAATCCACGGCTTCTGATCGCCGACGAACCCACCACTGCGCTCGACGTGACCATTCAAGCGCAGATACTCGATTTGCTGCTGTCGCTTCAGCGCGACCGGGGCATGGCGCTGATTCTTATCACCCATGACATGGGGGTGGTCGCCGAGACCGCGGAGCGCGTTGTGGTGATGTACGCCGGTCAGATCGTCGAGACGCGGTCGGTCAGGGATCTGTTTTCCCGCCCCCGCCATCCTTACACGGCGGCGCTGCTGGCCGCGCTTCCCGAACGCGGCGTGGGTCATGATCGGCTGCCCACCATCCCTGGCGTGGTTCCGGGGCAGTACGATCGGCCGGGCGGATGCCTGTTTAATCCGCGCTGCCGGTTCGCAACCGACCGGTGCCGGACCGAACCTCCCGCTCTCAGCGTCACCGGTGACGACGCGGTGCGCTGCCACACGCCGCTCGGCGACGATGGAGAGCCCACATGACCGAGGCCACGGTCCTAAGCGCCGATAACCTCGCGCGCTACTACGAGGTGAGCCGTGGCCCCTTTAGCAAGGCGGCCACGCTGAAAGCGCTGGACCGGGTGTCGTTTTCCGTCGCGCCCGGCAAAACGCTTGCGGTGGTCGGCGAGTCCGGGTGCGGCAAATCGACGCTGGCCCGCTTGATCACGTTGATCGAGCCACCCACCGCGGGATCCTTCGTTCTCGACGGCATCGACGGCGCCACAGCAACCCGAACGCAGCGCCGCCACCTCCGTAAGACCGTGCAGATGATCTTCCAGGACCCCTTCGGTTCCCTCAACCCGCGCAAGAAGATCGGTACGATCCTTGAGGAACCGGTTGCCATCAACACCGATCTAAGTGCCGCCGAGCGCGCCGACATGTCTCGGGGAATGATGCAAAAGGTGGGCTTGCGGCCGGAACACTATGGCCGCTACCCGCACATGTTTTCCGGCGGCCAGCGCCAGCGCATCGCCATTGCGCGGGCGCTGATGCTCAGCCCCAAAGTGGTTGTCGCCGACGAGCCGGTTTCCGCCCTCGATCTTTCCATTCAGGCTCAGGTCCTCAACTTGATGATGGACCTGCAGGACGAGTTGAACCTGGCCTACTTGTTCATCTCCCACGATCTCTCGGTGGTACGCCACATCGCCAACGAGGTCTTGGTTATGTACCTGGGAACTGCGGTGGAACAGGGAGCGAAAGAAACAATTTTCGATCATCCCCGGCACCCGTACACGCGCGCCCTGCTCGCCGCGACACCGAGGGTGAACCCCGATGATCGCAAGGAACGGGCTGTGCTGAAGGGTGAACTTCCCTCCCCGCTCAATCCGCCGCCAGGGTGCGCGTTCCATCGACGATGTCCGCATGCCACGGACGTTTGCTCGATAGAACGCCCGGAGCCACGCATGGTCGACAACCGTACTGTAGCCTGTCACCACGCCGAAACGATCTGAAAAACGCCTCCCGCTGGCGGTCACGGATCGTGACCGCCGGTGTTGGTTTTAAAAGTAAGTGTTCGGCGCTCTACATTGGAAATATTGACGCGGCGGCCAACATTCACCCAGCGGCGATAAGATTGTTTCCGCTTGTGCCTATATCAAAACCTCACGCGCATCAATGACCACGTCGTTGAAGTCCTGATCGCCTCCTCCAACCAAGTCTTCGAAGCCGATTTGCGTGCCCTGGTTTTGAACATGGTTGAAGTTGTCGGGGTTCTTATCCGTCTCGCTGAAAAAGGCATTGGCACGGGTGCCGGTCAAGACAGTTCCATTATCGTCCCTCAAGACGTACACCCCGCTGGCGTCCTCGACAACCAGTAGATCATCGAGGTTAACCTGTGACCAATCGTTCTGCCTATTGCCGTCGGGAACAAGGAAGTATCCAAGGTTCTCCAGATTGTAGTTCTCTGAATCCAGCAACGCATTAAACGCCGCAACGTCCGGATTACTCTGGACATCAGTATTTGTGATCAGCATTTCCGCCTGGCCGGTCGCCGTGTCGTACACGCCGATGCTATTCTGGTAGCCGGCGTCCTCGCTGACGAAGCTGACTTGAATTCCGGCGACGTCATTGTCGGTGACCTGCAGGGAGTCGCTGCCGCTGCGGAAAATACCCGCCGATGCCACAATGGTCACCGTTTGGGCGCCATCAATACCGTTGTCGTCCACCGCGCTTACCGCGAAGTTTGCCGACGACTGCCCAGCCCGGATCGTTACCGTTGACGGCACCGTCGCCTCGCTGGAATCGCTAGAGCTCAGGCTGACGATCAAGTCGTTGGCGGTGTTCGTATTCCGTGTCACCGTCGCCGTCGTACCGCCGCCATTCTCGGCGATGTCGGCAGCGCTGATGGACAGCGTCAGTACCGCGGCTTCATTATTAGTGACGGTCACGCTATCGCTACCGCCAGCGAAACCGGCTGCCGATGCCGCGATGGTAACCTGCTGCGGACCATCGGCGATGGTGTCGTCTACCG
>CAKZLS010000121.1 GCA_937127205.1 uncultured Rhodospirillales bacterium | reverse complement strand
CGACCCGCAGGCTCAGCAAGATGGCCTCGGTTTCCAGTTCCGTCAGGCTCCACATATGAAAAGCACCGCGCGCCTACCGATCCATCCGACGAACACTGCCGAAGCCGTGACGGGTAAATATGGTCATCGCTTCGGCGGAGGTTAAGTAGTCGAAGAAGCGCTCGACCTCGGGGCGGCTACGTCCGGCGACGATGGCGGCAGGGTAGAGGATGGGCGGATGACTATCGGCTGAAAACGTAGCTGCAACGGAAACCCGAGAAGATGTGGCTGCGTCGGTCGCATAGACGATGCCGGCGGCGGCTTCGCCACGTTCCACAAGGACCAGGGCGGCGCGGACGTGGTGCATCGGCGCGATATGGTTCTCCAGGGCTTCCCAGAGGCCGACGGTCTGCAACGCCGCCTTTGCATACATGCCGGCGGGAACATGGTCGGGATCCCCCATAGCCAACGGTTTGCCATTCATCTCATCGACAAGCGGGAAGTCGGTTCGCAATTCCACATCCATGGGCGCGGCACGGGGCGTGACCACAACCAGGCGATTGCCCATGAGGTCGAGCCGGGTTTCCGGCACCAACGCATTTCGGGCCGCGAGATAATTCATCCATTGGGGGTTGGCGGAAATAAAAATGTCGGCTGGCGCGCCTGCGGCGATCTGGCGGGCGAGGGCCGAGCTGCTGGCGAATGCCACTCGAATGTCGCCAAGTCCGTCGGCCGAGTATGACTCCGCCAAGTCCTCCAAGGCACCGCTCGCACTGGAAGCCGCAAAGACCAACACCTGTGCGGATACGGGACGTATGCCGACGGAGATCAAAGCCGCGACCGCCAGCACGATCATAATACGGCGACATTGCCGAAAAACACTGGCTTGGCTTTTTTCCATACCCGGACGGCATTGTTAAGAAAGCAGTTATACTTTTGAAATATAAAGATATCAGAAACTGAAGACGCACAAAACTATGGCTTGGTTCGTCGCATGAATGAGAACGTGAAATGATCGCCCGTCAGGTGCAAATGGTAGAGCCGGATTGGTCGGAAGCAAAGCAGCCCGATCATGAGCGGCCGAAACCCTTTATGACGCAAGAAAGGCGAGTACGCGAGCGCGTTTCCGACGGCAGCCTTGCCGTTACTTTCAAGGGCGCCACGCACACAGCGGCAAATTGGAGTCTCGGTGGTTTCGTTATCGAGGGCTATCGAGGATCTCTGACCCCGGGCGCGTTGTTGGCCATCGAAGCCGTCGGCAAGCCGGGATCCGAGTTAACAAAAGTGAAGGTGCGCGCGCGCGTGGTCCGCGCCAATGCCCGGAAGCGAGTCTTGGCCGTAAACTTCCTTGATCTTGACAGTTGCGCCTACCGTGTTCTGCACGAGGTCATGGCCGAACGAATGCGGCTATTGAAGACAGATAACTGCCTCTGATCCTTTGATCGCCCGCGCTCTCCCTAGCGGCCCGCGTTCAAACGCTCAAACCCCTTTTCCAAATCTTCCATCAGGTCGGACACGTCCTCCAGGCCGCAATGCAGCCTGAGGCAGGGGCCGCTTGGGAGCCATTTTGTGGCTGTCCGCGCGGTGTGGGGCGTAAATGGAATGATCAGGCTTTCATATCCGCCCCAGCTATACCCCATGGAGAACAGTCGCATGCCGTCCAGCATCGCGGTCACGGCCTCTTTCGCGTAGTCTTCCAGCACGACGGAGAGCAGGCCGTTGCTCCCGGTGAAATCCCGCTTCCAGATCTCGTGACCCGGGCAATTCGGCAAGGCGGGATGCAGCACATGGGCAACTTCGGGACGGTTCTCAAGCCACCGAGCGATGGCGAGGGCGCTTTCTTGATGACGCGCCAGGCGAACGCTCAATGTCCTCAGACCGCGGAGCGCGAGATAGCAATCGTCCGGCGCGGCGGACGTGCCGAGCAGCGATGCCGCCCGCTTCGTGCGGACAAAAGTATCTTTGGTGGTGGTGATGGTGCCGAGCATGACGTCGGAGTGGCCGACAATGTACTTGGTGGCGGCCTGGATAGAGATATCGACACCATGCTCGAAGGGACTGAAGTACAGCCCGGCGCTCCACGTGTTGTCGATCATCGATACGGCGCCCGCCGCCCGGGCGGCTTTGGCCGCCGCGGGAACGTCTTGAACCTCGAACGTCTGTGAGCCCGGGGACTCGAGGAACACCACCTTGGTATTGGGCCGCAGCAAGGGACCAATGTCGGCCATGGGATCGTAGTACGTGGTCTCCACTCCGAAACCCGCCAGCACCGTATTGCAGAACGCGCGCGTCGGTTGGTAGGTGGTATCCACCATCAGCAAATGATCGCCGCTCTTGAGAAAAGCCATTAGTGCCGTCGTGATCGCCGACAGGCCCGAAGGGACGGCGATGCTGCGATAGCCGCCCTCCAGCGCTGCAACCGCCTCCTCGAGCGCGAAGGTCGTGGGCGTTCCCCGGCGGCCGTAACGCGTGCCCTCGAACGGTGTCCGCTCCGCCTGTTCCAGCGCTTCGACGGTGGGATAGAGGATTGTCGACGCGTGATAGACGGGAGGGTTGACGACGCCATGATTGTTGTGGGGGTCAAGGCCGGCGTGAGTTAGCCGGGTATCTTTTTTCATGAATGGTCCACCGGCGTGTCTTCGCGGTTTCCCCATTCGGCCCAGGACCCGTCGTAAACGGCGGCATCGGCCTTCCCGAGCAGGAATGCGGCGAACGCAGTTGTGCACGCGGTGACGCCGGAGCCGCAGCTGGACACGATGGGCTTATTCAGGTCC
>CAKZLS010000120.1 GCA_937127205.1 uncultured Rhodospirillales bacterium | reverse complement strand
CCACGGAAAACCGGTTGGCCTCCACATAGGTCTGAATGGCTTCCCCGATATCGCCAACCGTAATGCCCGGTTTGACCACTTTGATGCCGCGCCACATGGCCTCGAAGGTCACATCCACCAGAAGCTGCTTCTTGACCGCTACCTTTCCGAGACAAAACATGCGGCTGGTGTCGCCGTGCCAGCCATTCAAAATAACGGTGACGTCCAAGTTGAGGATATCGCCCTCCTCGAGCCGATGCTTGTCTCCGGGGATCCCGTGGCAGACCACGCGATTGACGGACGTGCAAATGGATTTGGGAAAGCCCCGGTAGTTCAGCGGCGCCGGTATTGCGCCATGATCACGAATGAAGGCATCGCACAAGCGGTCAAGTTCGCCCGTTGAAACACCCGGTTGAACGAACGGCGTAATATAGTCGAGGGTTTCAGCCGCGAGCCGCCCGGCCTTGCGCATTCCTTCGAATTCCTCTTCACCGTGAATCTTTATGGTGCGAGGTTTTGTGAGGAGGCTGTCGGCGGGAAGATTCTGCATGGTCGAATTCAGTCACTGTTGGGGCGGCACGTCGTGCCACGATGGGCCAGTCTACCACGATGGGTCAATCTACAATGATATAGTCACCGGTTCCGTAACTTTGATCGCATCCGCTGAAATATGGCACCGGTAACAGAGCACTTCTACACTGGCGGCGACCGCCTGCCCAAGCGCCGCCGCGTAATTCGGATCGATGTCGGTCGCGATGGTGAACACGTCGCCGTCTCCCCGCTGCACCAGAAACAGCATCACCGATCGATCTCCTTGGCGCGCCGCCTCGGAGAGCTCCACGAGATGTTTCGCGCCCCTTTGGGTCACGGCATCGGGGAACTCAACGGCGTCGTCCGGCCGGTCCGCTCGTTTCAGGGTCACGTTTTTCACCTCGACGAGACACCGGGGCCTTTCAGGTCCCTCCAGCAGGAGATCGATGCGCGAATTCTTGCCATACTTCACTTCGCGCTGTGTGATCTCGTAGCCGGCCAACTCGGGAATGACCCCGTCGGCGACAGCCTCGGCCACCAAGGCGTTGGGACGGTGGGTGTTGATGCCCACCAGAGTGTCGCCGATGCGGATGATTTCCCAGGTGTAGCGGAGCTTTCGTTCCGGGTTGCTCGCTGGCGACAGCCAAACCTCGGAACCGGGGGTATCGACGCTCAGCATCGAACCCGAATTCGGACAATGGGCAATAACCGTTTCGCCGCTGTCGAGGATGACATCCGCCATGAACCGCTTGTAGCGTCGGACCAGCGTGCCATGAATCAGAGGATCGGAAAACTGCATGAGATCTCAGTAATATAACTTGGACGATGAAATCAATACTTGCCTCCGGAGCGGGCCGCCAACGCTGTCCGCCATAAACGGACCTATGGCGCATTCTTTATCATTGCCCAAATTTGAGGAATCTAGGAATTCCCAAGAGCGTCGGCCAGACGGTTCCGCGCCGAGCCTCGCCGCAAGGGCTTTGGCTGCGACTCGTGGGGCGACCAGCCGCTAAGATAAACCACCTGGAACGTCGCCGGCACGGTGCCATCCTCGTTTCCGAAGGCATTCCGGTAGCGCGCGAGCCCGTCGAGCAGAGTCGCGCGGCGGGTGAAAGACTTCCGCCGCTCGATGGTCGCGTTGGTTTCTCCCATTCCGCGGAGGTCGGACATCAGCTTGAGCGGGTCGGGGTAAACCACCGTCAGGATTTCGGCGTCGATTACGGGCAGGGCAAATCCGGCCCTTTGCAGCAGATCCCCCGCATCACGGACATCGGCGAACGGTGAAACCCTTGGGCTCAAACCGCCTTCCCCGGCAATTTCCGCCTCCGCCAAGGCATGGCGAAGTTCTTTAAGGGTTTGCCCGCCCAGCATGGCGCCCAGGAACAACCCGTCCGGCTTGAGCGCGGAACGGATCTGCAGCAGGGTTCCGGGCAGGTCGTTGACCCAATGGAGGCTGAGAAGACTGATGACCAAATCGAAGCTGCCGCCCTTGAAGGGCAAGGCCTCCTCGTCCGCCGCCACACGGGGACCGGCGGCTCGGCTCACCATTGCCGGCGAGAAATCGCAGCTGACGAGAGATCCCACTTTCCCGGTAGCGCGCAGTGCAGGGCGGAGCCCGCCTGTGTGGCATCCAAGATCGAGGGCGACGGAAAAATCCCTTTTCACATCCTCGAGCCGCTCGATCAGCCGGCCGGCGACCTCCTGAAGCAGAAAGTCGTAACGGGCGATGGTCGCCGCTGCGCGGTCGCGGTGCGCGCGCACCGCGCGGCGGTCGAAAACCATCATAGAATCGGTCATATCGTTATAACAGGTTCTCGGTGGATAACGGGTTCTGGGTGGAACATCCGGTCACTATATGGCATCAATAGGGGGTCGCATCCAAGGGTCGCCCCAATGTCGGATCAACTGCGTTCATCCCTTCCCTATCTCTCCGCGCCTATGGCGGGCGTTCGCCGTGTCGCGGGCTGGATGCTGGATGTGGTGATACCGGCTCAATGTCTGGGCTGTGACTCTATTGTCGATACGCCGGGCGCCCTCTGCGCTTCGTGCTGGTCCACGATACGCTTCATTGACCATCCGTACTGCGACGCTTGCGGTGTCCCCTTCGATTTCGACGTGGGTGCGAACGCCTTGTGTCCCTCGTGCGTCCGTGATCGTCCGGAATATGAGCGCGGCCGGTCGGCGGTCGTTTATGACGATGGCAGCCGCGGTCTGATTCTCGGGCTCAAGTACGGCGATCGCACAGATACCGTGCGGGCGTTCGCGCGCTGGTTGGCCCGCGCCGGCAACGAGGTGCTCGCGGACGCCGATGTACTGGTGCCGGTGCCGCTTCATTGGACACGGCTGTTCAAGCGGCGTTACAATCAGGCGGCGCTGATCGCTCACGCACTCGGCAAACTTTCCGGCGTGGAGGTGGCCCCCGATCTGCTGGTCCGTTCCCGCAGAACCCCGCCGCTTGGAAATCTCGGCGCTTCGCAACGTCTCACGACGATGCGCAATGTCATTGCTATGCATCCCCGGCGCCGGCGCGAGCTGGGCAATTGCCGGGTGGTTTTGATCGACGACGTCCACACGACGGGTTCCACGCTTCGAAGCTGTTCGCGCACGCTGCTGAAAGCGGGCGCCGGAGCGGTGGATGTGCTTACCGTGGCCCGCACGGTGCACAGCGTTAATTAGATTCAAATATTGGAGTTTCGAACGTGGCAGAGGTTGAGATCTACACAACGCCGTTTTGTCCCTACTGCCACCGCGCCAAATCTCTTCTAAAGAAGAAAAACGTCCCTCATGTCGAGATCGACGTGATGATGTCGCCGGGAAAACGCCGTGAGATGCGCGAACGCGCCGGGGGGGTCAATTCGGTTCCGCAGATTTTTGTGGACGGGAATCATATTGGCGGGTCCGACGACCTCCACGAACTCGAGCGAGACGGCAAGCTTGACGCGCTGCTCGGTGCCACGGACGGGTCATGACGGACCCCTTCATCGCCGCGTGCATCCAGACCAATTCCGGGCGCGACCTGCAACCGAACATCGATGCCGCCGAAACGCTGATCCGCGACGCCCGCAAGGCGGGCGCCCAGTTCATCCAGTTGCCCGAGAACGTCGCCATGCTCGAGCCCGACGACGTCCTTCAGCGCGAGAAGGCGCTGCCGGAAGAGGGGCATCCCGCCGTTGAGGCGTTCTCGCGGGCCGCGAATGAACTCGCGATCTGGTTGCTGGTGGGCTCGGTAAGCGTGAAGCTGCCGGGAGGCAAGGTGGCAAACCGGTCCATGCTGATGGATCCCGGCGGGCACGTGGTGGCCCGGTACGACAAGATCCATCTGTTCGATGTCGACTTGGACAATGGCGAAAGCTACCGGGAATCCGCGACCATCGAGCCGGGCGGTCATTCGGTCGTTGCGGCCATGCCGTGGGGACGGTTGGGGATGAGTATCTGCTACGACCTCCGCTTTCCCCACCTGTATCGATCACTGGCTCACCAGGGTGCCGATTTCCTCTCGATCCCGGCGGCGTTTACCCGCACCACCGGCCAAGCCCATTGGCACGTTCTGCAGCGCGCCCGCGCCATCGAGACCGGATGTTATGTGTTCGCTCCCGGTCAATGCGGTGAGCACGCGGAAGGCCGGCTGACTTTTGGCCACTCCCTTATCATCGATCCCTGGGGAACCGTTCTTGCGGAAGGCGCCAACGACGTCGGGTTCATCCTCGCTGAAGTGGATCCGGCGAAGGTGGCCGACGCGCGCCGCAAGATACCGGCGTTGTCGCATGATCGTCCGTTCGATTGATCCGAACGTCCTATTGCGAGAACAACCGTACGGGCTCTGGCTCTCCGTCGTCTCGGTCGGGAGCGGGCGGTGTCTTGACGGCACAGATCCGTTGTTTAACCCCCGGCAGGACACCCTCGTCGACGATACCGTGCTCGTAGGCAACCACTTGGAGCCGTTCGCGCACGATCTCGAGCAGCTCCCCGCTCTTCAACAGATGATCCGGATTTCGCGGCCGATTGAAGCGTTCGTTGCCCCGCGCGAAGGTTTCGTAGATCAGCACTCCCTGTTGATCGAGATGGTCGATGAGTTGGGGAAGGAGCGGACGATAGAGGTAATTGACGACGACGATAGCGGCGAACCGCCGCCCTTCAAGCGGCAGTGGATCGCCGATTTCCAGGTCGGCTTCGATAATCTCGGCCCGCGAGTCGACGGCTAGATCCCTGACCGGCTCGACGTCGCGGTCCAGCATCGTCACCGGATGACCCCGGTGTAGCAGATAGCGCGCATGACGCCCGCCACCGCACGCCACATCAAGGACGTCCCCGCCTTGCCGGATCAAGGGGGCGAACCGGCAAACCCACGGCGAGGGGGCGGTGATGGTCAGATGCTTGGCATTCAGCGGAGCGTGATCGGACGATGTCATCGACGGGGTGAACTATTCGCAACTGTGCAGGTTATGCTGTAGACCATTCTAGTGAATTGGTGGTTCTTTGCGATAGGCTAGGTTTGTCGATGATCGTTTTCGAACTCATGTGCTCCAACGGACATCGTTTCGAG
>CAKZLS010000119.1 GCA_937127205.1 uncultured Rhodospirillales bacterium | reverse complement strand
GCGACCTCGATGTAACGGGAAAGCTGTCCACGGTGAAGGCCGACGCGTCCGGGGATGATTCCGTCACCGCCTCGCTCAAAGGTACTCTTCAGGGACGGCCTGTCATGCTGGACTTCTCCGGGGGGTCCATGGTTCACCTGCAGGAGACTGATAAGCCCTACCCGGTGGATTTCGAACTCAGGTCCGGTGAAACCCGGATCAGCGCCGAAGGAACGCTGACCGATCCGGTCAAGGTGGCGGGGATTGATATTGAATTGTCGATCGAGGGACCGACGCTCGCCGATATCTTTCCCATCGTCAATATCCCGCTTCCCGATACGCCACCCTACAGTCTCGACGGCGCCCTCGCCAAGGAGGGTGAACGCTGGCGGTTCGAGAATTTTAGCGGGGTTGTCGGCGATAGCGACCTGTCGGGAAGCGTAATGCTTGACAATGGCCGGAAACCGCCATTCGTGGAGGCGGATCTGGTTTCGCAAAAACTCGATTTCGCCGATCTCGCCGGCCTTATCGGACTGGATCCGGAAGAGCCCGCGCCGGAAACCAAAGAAGGCATCTTTCCCGACACGCCCATCAACGCCGATCGGCTGCACACCATGAACATGGACGTGCGCTTCAAGGGTACCGAAGTGCTGGCCCCCAATCTGCCCATCGAGCGGCTGCGGTTCCGCGTGCAGGTCACCGACGGCCGGGCGCTTTTCCGGCCGCTGAGCATGGTGATCGCCAAAGGCACCATATCCGGCGAGGCGGCATTGAACGCGCGCCAAGAGGTTCCCTCCGCCGATGTCGATCTGACGTTCAAAAATCTCAGCCTGAAGCCGTTCTTAAAGGGCAGCCAGTTCGTGCAGGATACCGGCGGCCGCTTTTTCGGCCATATATATCTGCTGGGCGTCGGCCGGACGGTGGACCAAATGATGGCTACGGCGCGGGGGCAGGGCTCCATCGCCATGCGTGACGGCGCGATCAGCGGTTTGATCGTCGAGGCGGCCGGACTTGATGTGATGGAGGCGCTGACCCTGGTGGTCGGCGATGACGCCGGCGTGCCGATCCGTTGCGCGCGCATCGACCTCGATGCGAAGGATGGGACATTGAACGTTGAACGCGGGGTTGTCGACACCACGGACTCGCTGTTGGTCAGCAAAGGGAACGTGGACCTCGGACAAGAAAAATTCGATGTACAGGTGGAAGCCCGAGCGAAAGATTTCAGTCTGATCGATTTCGCGGCGCCGGTCCGCGCCTATGGTCCGTTCACCGATCCCTCGGTGTCCATAGGGGGGCTCGACCCCCTGCCGTTCTTCGAAATGGGAGATCAAAACGATATCGATTGCGCTTCGTTGATCAGTGACGCTGTCGGGCGGCAGTTCGACAAGGACACAAAAAAATGACGACGCCCGGAACCCGGCCTATTCGACGACGATGCTTTTGTGAGGCTCTTCTTCCGGCGTCCGTTTCAAAGTTTTGCGCAGGTCGGGACGGTCTTCGGATCCAGCGCTGTCGGCGGGTTTGGGCCGAGTAATAGGACGCGACGCGTGGCTCGCGGCTTCTCCGTCGTCCAACTGCGCGTCGCGCACCGCGTCCAATCCATCGCCCGAGAGCAATCCGTGGTCGGCGGCATGGGCGGCCATGGCATAGCTATCGGCGGCGAGCACCAAGCTGCTGCCGGCTTCGACCATCTCCTTGGCGAGCCGCTCGATGGCATCTGCCCGGCCCTCGTCGTGACTGACATTGCGGATGTAGACGGCGCTCACGCGGGACGGGTTGTCGCGCACGACATCGGCGTAGATTTCCGGATCCCGCTGGCCGCTGTCGCCGATGAGTACGAAGGGAAGGTTGTCGTAAATGGCCAACGTTTCCTCGACGAGTTTGCGCTTGTGGCCCTTCGACTGCTTCGGGAGGGGACGCTGCAAGGTCATCCCCCACTCCCGCAGAAACAGGACCGGACCGACCGGGATATCGTGAATTCTGAAGAATTCCTCGATCACTTCGTAAATGGTCCAAGGCGCGCGCGAGACATAGATCATGGGATTGCCATCGGATCCCGAAACCCCCTTGTGGAGCTCCCGGTAGAAGACGCCGACGCCGGGAAATGCCAGCCGGTCCTCCGCGGAGGTGGCAAAAAGCCGCCACAGCATCTTCGCCTTGTTGGCGACACCAGTGTACATGACGGTATCGTCGATGTCGCTGATGACGACGCGCTGGCATGTTTCCGGCGGGAAGTAGACCGGCGATTGGGCTCCGACATCGCCGTATTGCGGATCGGGAAGGTGGAGATCGATGTTTCGCCACTCACCCTGCCAGCCGCTGCTATCCGGCACCTGTATGTTGAAACTGTAGTAGCCGTCTTTGTCCGTGACGGCGCGATGCTCGCTGCCGTGTGCGCGGGCGGTAACCTCAGTTCCGGCAATCCCGCGCCGCAGGAAGCGCCTGAGGATGAATACCAAGTCGTCGAGAACTCCGGGCCCGCGATCCATCGCCGCCAATCTCGGCTGCCTGACCACGCGACCCATGAAAAACGCGCGGTCGCGATAGCCGTAACCCCGATACGGTTGAATGACGATGCTGCCCTGTGTGACGGTGTGTCTGGCGGGACGCGAAAGCACCCGGAACAAGCGGCCCAGACCATGGGAAACTTTCTTGCGGGTAGCGTGATTGCTCATAATGCCGCCTTATGCTGAAAATGATTGTGCCGGAAATGAATGTAGAGGACTAACGCTTGGCCATGTCTTTCGTTCCGATTCGAAAACCTGGATCTTTCCTATCGTCTCAAGGACGGATCGACGTCGCAATGCCTTTGTTCCAAGTACAATATAGGGGCGAGGCAGGTCAGTAATCTCACCTACCGATCGAATTGAGATCGATTCGCGAGTCCGCAGGTCATCGCAAGCGCGGCTGACCGCCGTTATCCTATACGATAACGATAATGATTATTGGGGTTGCGGAACGAGCGGTTGTAATTGACGCATTACGGGGTATTTCTGACGATTATGCCATGTTTTAGTCATATTTTACGCCAAAATTCTTTTTGTTCTAACAATGGAACACCCAACGGGGTCTAAGTGTTAGGTACACCAAATAGTAAGATAACGCGGTGCAGTATAGAGACTTGACCGTCACCGCGAAACGAATGCTATTGAGTGTGACCATGCGCCGTCGCGGTGCAGCGTAAGACAGACCAAGTGACAGGGGATATTCCGCAAGTGCCGAATTCAAAATTTTATTCCGTATTTACCCGTCGTTGGCTGCTCGGACTGGGCGCCGCCTCTGCCGTTATCGGTGTTTTGCCGCTGCCGGCGTTTGCCCGGACGTCCAAGGTCTATCCGGCCCGCGGCGCGGAGTCACCGCATGCCAACGCTGCCGTAAAGACCCCGAAGGCGCGCCCATCGAAGCGGTTCCGCGGCCGGACCGCTAGCCAGTCCAAGAAGTCGCTGTCGTTCCGCAATGTCCATAATAAAGAAACGCTGACCGTGGTCTATTGGTCCAATGGGCGGTACGTACCCTCCGGGCTCAAGAAAATCAGCCGGCTGATGCGCGATCAGCGGACCAACCAGGTTCGGCTCATCGATCCCCGCCTGCTGGATCAGCTTTATGACCTTAAGACCCAGCTGAGCCCCAACGGCCATTTTGAGGTCTTCTCGGGCTACCGTTCTCCCGCCAGTAATGCCAAATTGCGGCGCACTAGCCGCCGCGTCGCGAAGAACAGCTTGCACATGAGGGGTCAGGCGGTGGACGTGAAGCTGTCCGGTGTTCGGCCCAGCAAGTTGGCGAAGGCAGCCCGCAAATTGGAACGCGGCGGTGTGGGCTACTATCGTCGCTTCGTCCACTTGGACTCCGGCGACGTCCGCACGTGGCGGGGCTAAAAAGGTAAGGTGGGGTCCTTGCCCCGCGGTTTCGCGGGAACGTTAATCAAACTTCTGATCGCTTCGCTCGTGGTGGGATTTGTGATGTCGGCCCTCGGCGTCACGCCCGCGAGCATTGCCGCGCGCATGGGCGGAACCCTCGAGGGCGCCTTCGACACCGTAGCGTCTGTGTTTGCCGGCACCATCGAATACATCGTGCTCGGCGCCATCCTGGTGGTGCCGGTGTGGCTGCTGGTGGTTCTTCTCCGCTCTCGCGGCAAGTAGCCGCTGGCGCAGTCCCCTTTTACAGCCGCCGTTCGACGATGGTTTCTACTTCCGCGTCGGTCAGCACGATGGGGTTGGTTTTCATGCTGCCGCCCCGGCATCCCGCCACCACCCGCTCCATGTCCCCGGGTTTCATTCCGTAGTCGCCGAGCCCGGCCAGCGACAGCCGATCGGTCCAGGCCCGAAGCGTCTCCACCAGTGCCGATTGACCCTGGCTGCGGTCATGAACATTGACCAGGTCTTCCGCGAGAACCTCGCCCACACGCGCATATTTTTCGAGCGCCGGACTGTCCGGTTGTCGTTCGCGGAGAGCATGGATGTTGACGTCCGATGCCTCCGCCACCAGCGTTCCGCAGCACAATCCATGAGGGATGGGGAAGAAGGCGCCGAGCGGCGACGCCAGGCCGTGCACCGAACCGAGGCCGGTCTGGGCCAAGCAGACCCCGGACAGCAGCGACGCGTAGGCCATGCGCGATCGGCCCGCCTTGGCCTGCGCTCCGTCGCCGCCTTCCCAGCAAGCGAAAAAGCCGTCGCGGAATGCCTCCATCCCTGACCAGGCGAGGGCGTCGGTCAGCGGATTGGCGCGGATGGACACGTAGGATTCCATGAGCTGGGTGAAGGCGTCCATGCCATTGGCGGCGATCACCCCGGGCGGACAGGTGGCGAGCAGTTCGGGGTCGACGATGGCCACCTGGGCCACCAAGGCGTCATCGCGGAACGACTTCTTGAAGCCGTTCTTGCCGCGCCGGCTGAGCACCGCATTTTTGGTCGCTTCGCTGCCGGTGCCGGCGGTGGTCGGTACGGCGATCAGCGGCACAGAGGGTCCCTCGTAGGGGCGTTCCGGTCCGACACCCTCGAGGTGTTCCATCACCGAATGTCCGTGGGGCAACAGACCGGCGATGGCCTTGCCCGCATCGAGCGCGCTGCCGCCGCCGACGGCGATGACCACGTCGATGTCGCTCTCGCTGAACTCGGCCACCGCGCGGTCCACCATATCGGGCGATGGTTCTCCCTCCACGTGGATGTCGAACCAGGCCACGCTGCGCTCGGCAAGGCCGTCGATCAGCGATTGCCAGTGGGGCGAGGCGCGGAAGGATTGCGCACCGGTGACGATCAGCGCCCGCCGGCCGAAGGCCCGGGCTTCGTCGGGAACGCTCTCTACCGTGCCCGCGCCGAACACAATGCGCGGAAGCCGGGCGATGGAAAACGGCTGGATCGGGGTCATCGCTCAGTCCTTGGGGAACAGGCCGGTGTAGGGCACACCCTTGCGCGGTTCGGCCATCATGTCCTCCACCGTTTCCCGCCAGGCCAGGTAGTGTGCCGTTTCCTTGTGCTTGGCCGCGTCATCGCCGCTGGCATAGGCCTCGTAGAGGATGAATTTGGTCGGGTCGGACGGGTCTTGAAGGACGTCGAACCGGCGGTTGCCGGGCTCGGTGATGGAGGCCTCGTGGTTGGCTTTGATGGCGTCGATGAAGTCGTCCACCCGGTCGGACTTGACCCGGACGTGAACCAAAGTGACATGCATGATTTTACTCCCCCGATACAACAGTAGGACCCTGAATAGGGCGCGGCGGAATCTTGGCCGCTGGTCCGGGGTGGCGTCAAGCGGCGTGTTGGTGTACGAACCCGGTTTCGTGCTGGCCCCCTTGGATGTCGGCGCGCCGCGAATGTTCTCACAGCAACGGAATCCCATGAAGGTCGACGCGTTCGACTTCCACCTTCCCGCCGATGCCATCGCCCAGCGGCCGGTGGCGCCGCGCGACGCCGCGCGGCTGTTGGAAGTGGGCGAGGATCTGGCGGACCGGACGGTGCGCGATCTTCCGGGCATATTGCGCCCTGACGATATTCTGGTCTGCAACGATACCCGTGTCATTCCCACCCGCCTGGCGGGGCGGCGCGGCGACGCCCGCATCGAGGCGACCCTGCACAAGCAGGTGGGCCCAAGCCGCTGGCGTGCATTCGCGCGGCCGGGCAAGCGGCTCAAGGCCGGTCAGCGTATCGACTTCGCCGCCGGGTTGTCGGCGGAGGTGGCGGCCAAGGGCGACGACGGCGAGATTACACTTACATTTGATCGCGAGGGGCCGGCGCTGCTGGCGGCGCTGGAGGCGCACGGCGCCATGCCGCTGCCGCCCTATATCAAACGCGACGGACTGGCCGACAAGCGCGACCGCGCCGATTACCAGACCGTGTTCGCGGCCAACCCCGGCGCGGTGGCGGCGCCGACCGCCGGGCTGCATTTTACCGAGCCGCTGCTTGCCGCATTGGATGCACGCGGCGTGCGACGCGTGACCCTGACACTACACGTGGGCGCCGGGACCTTCTTGCCGGTCAAGGCCGAGCGGGTGGAGGATCATGTGATGCACGCCGAGTGGGGAACCATCGACGCGCGTGCGGCCCAGTCGATCAACGCGGCGCGCGCCGCCGGCGGGCGGGTGGTGGCGGTGGGAACCACGTCGCTCCGTCTGCTGGAGACGGCGGCCGGGGAAGATGGTGTTCTCGCGCCGTTCGCCGGAGACACCGATATCTTCATCACACCCGGCTATCGCTTCAAAATCATCGACCTGTTGCTCACCAACTTTCATCTGCCGCGCTCGACGCTGTTCATGCTGGTGTGCGCACTCGCCGGTACCGAGCGCATGAAGCGCGCCTATCGCCAAGCTATCGAGACCGGATACCGGTTCTACTCCTATGGCGATTGCTGCCTGCTCCACCGGGGTGACGACCCATGACCGGGCTGGCGTTTGAACTGCTGGCCACCGACGGCGTGGCGCGCCGGGGCCGGCTGGAGACGGCTCACGGCGCGGTGGAGACGCCGACGTTCATGCCCGTGGGCACGGCGGCAACGGTGAAGGCGATGACACCCGAGATGCTGGCCTCCACCGGCGCCCGGATCGTGCTGGGAAACACCTACCATCTTATGCTGCGGCCGGGACCCGAGCGTGTGGAGCGGCTCGGCGGGCTGCATACGTTCATGAATTGGCCGGGACCGATCCTCACCGACTCCGGCGGGTTTCAGGTGATGTCGCTCGCCAAGCTGGCGAAGATGACCGAGGACGGCGTGCAGTTTCGATCGCACTTGGACGGCAGCGCCCATGTGCTGACGCCGGAACGCTCGGTGGAGATCCAGCGGATGCTGGACGCCGACATCGCCATGGCGTTCGACGAATGCACGCCCTTTCCCGCGAGCCATGCCGCCGCCGCGGAGTCCATGCGGCTCTCCATGCGCTGGGCCAAGCGGTCCAAGGCCGCGTTCGAGGCGCGCGACGGATAC
>CAKZLS010000118.1 GCA_937127205.1 uncultured Rhodospirillales bacterium | reverse complement strand
CATGCTGGCGGTATGCACACCTGTGCAGAAATTGGGTGCGACAGGCTGTGATCGCTAGGGAGGGTATCATGACCAGGACATTCACTTGCGCGACCGCCACCGCGCTGACGGCGGGCGTGGCACCCGATGGGTCGTACTACTACCCGGTGTTTCCCTATGCCTCGTATACGCGCATGACCGACCAAGACATCTCCGACCTCTGGGCGTACATGCAAACGGTTCCGGCGGTTAGCAACGAGGCGAAGGGGGACGACATTCCCTTTCCCTTCGGCTTCCGTCCGCTGCTGGCGGGGTGGCAAACCCTGTTCCTGGAGCCCGGACCGTTCGAGCCCGACCCGGAGCAATCAGCCGCGTGGAACCGTGGCGCCTATCTGGTGACCGGCCCCAGCCACTGTGGCGAGTGCCACACGCCGCGGAACTTCCTCGGCGGGCCCGAGAGAGACCGTGCGCTTGCCGGCTCCACCGCCGGACCCGGCGGCGAAAAAGTCCCCGGCATCACCCCCGACAGCAAGGGTTTCAGCGAGTGGTCGCGCGGCGACCTGGTATTCGGGCTTCAATTCGGCCTCATGCCCGACGGCGACTCCTTCAGCGGCTCGATGGGCGAAGTGGTGAGGGATGGTACGTCCCACTTCACCAAAGACGACCTAAACGCCATCGCCGAATACCTGATCGAATGAGCAAGATGACAATGGGGATGCAAGTGTCGTGAGCAATCGGAAATCCGGGTCCTTTATCCTCGTTGTATTGTTGGCGTTGGCCGCTGGGGTTGCTGGTGGCATCGGCATCGAGCGTCTTTACTTCGGCGCGAGTGCCGATGAAGCGGCTTCCCACAGCGATCATGAAGCGGGTGAGCGAAAAATCCTCTACTGGGTGGCACCCATGGATCGAAACTACCGGCGCGACGGCCCCGGAAAATCGCCCATGGGCATGGATTTGATACCGGTCTACGAAGGCGAGGAATCGGGTTTGAACACGGACGAAGACGCCGTCACCCTGTCGCCCGCCACGGTCCAAAATCTTGGGGTGCGCACAGCGGTGGTGGAACGAACCACGTTACGGCCCGCCATCGAAACCTTCGGCGTTGTGGCATACGACGAAACGCGCACAAGTCACGTCCATGTTCGAACAGAGGGGTGGATCGAGCGTCTCAACGTGCGCTCCGTGGGTGAGCTCATCGATAAGGGGCAGGTCTTGTTCGAAGTGTTTTCTCCGGAATTGGCCATCGCAGCCTGGGAATACGTTCGCGAGCTTGAACAAGGGGATCAGAGAACCCGCTCTGGGGGGCCGCGCAAGCTGTTGTCGCTGGGCGCCGATCCGCGGCAGGTGGACGAGATCCGCCGCACCCGCAAGGTTCCCGAGCGGATCAAGGTGTATGCGCCGCGATCCGGCGTCGCCGTTGCCCTGAACGTGGCTGACGGCATGTTCGTCGAACCGGAAATGACCACCATCTCCATCACCGACCCGTCGGTGGTATGGCTGATTGCCGATGTCTTCGAAAGCCAGGCGGCGTTCGTGCACGAAGGGATGGAAGCGGAAGTTCGAATTGCCGGCATGCCTGACCGGGTGTGGACGGGCGTCGTCGAGTATGTTTATCCCGACCTGCGGCCGGAAACGCGAACCGTTCAACTCCGCCTTCGCCTGGACAATCCCGGCTTGGCACTCAAGCCGAACATGTACGCGTCGGTGTCGTTGGCCACGGAGGCGAAGGAAGACGTTCTCGCCGTGCCCCAGGGCGCGGTCATCCGTACCGGCCGGTCGGACAGAATCGTGAAAGCGATGGGTGAGGGCCGCTTCAAGGCAGTCCCCGTCAAGCTCGGCCAGAACGTGGGCAACCGGTTCGAGATCCTCGAGGGGGTCTCGGAAGGCGATCGCGTCGTCGTCTCCGCGCAGTTTCTGATCGATAGCGAAAGCAGCCTGACCGCCGGCTTCCGCCAGATGGAGGACGCCGAGAGCACTCCGCAGCAGATGGCCACAACCACGACCGGACGCATCGACGCGGTGAGCCTCGCGGATGGAAAGGCGACGGTGACCCACGAACCGATTCCGGCGCTGGGCTGGCCGGCCATGACCATGGACTTCACGCTGGACGATGGCCTCGATGCCGCGAAGATGGCCGAGGGCAGCCGGGTCGAGTTCGATTTCGTGGATAAGGGGGCGGGCGACTTCGCCATCGTCGGCGTCCGTCCCCTTGGCGACGGACCGGAAAATCAGCCGGCCGCCGAACCGGAAGCCTGGACCGTGGCGAAGATCAACGGCCCCGGCGCGGCTGACGGGCACGTGAACGTCACCCACGAACCCATTCCGGCACTGGGCTGGCCGGCAATGACCATGGATCTCGGGGTCGACGCCGCCATCGCGCCGGAAATGATCGTGCCGGGACAGCGGCTGAGGATTGGTTTGGCGAAGGGCACGGACGGTCTCTATCGAATCGTTGCCGCCGAGCCCGATACAGGCGGAAGCTAGTGCCATGATCGAACGGGTCATTGCTTGGTCGGTTCAGAACCGTTTCATCGTGATCGTACTCGCCGTGGTGCTCACGGGCGGCGGGCTGTGGGCCGTGCGCACCACGCCCATCGACGCCATCCCCGATCTTTCCGACGTCCAGGTGATCATCAAGACCACTTTTCCCGGTCAGGCGCCGCAGGTGGTCGAGGACCAGGTGACCTACCCGCTGACCACCGCAATGATGGCGGTCCCAGGCGCGGTCACGGTGCGGGGCTTTTCATTCTTCGGCGACTCCTACGTCTATATTCTGTTCGAGGAGGGGACGGATCTCTACTGGGCGCGCAGCCGGGTGCTGGAATATCTTAGTCAGGTTACCCCGCGCCTGCCGGCCGGCGCGCTGCCGGCGCTCGGTCCCGACGCCACCGGTGTCGGCTGGGTCTACCAGTACGCCTTGATCGATCGAACCGGCGGGCACGACATCGGACAATTGCGCGCGCTTCAGGACTGGTTTCTGAAGTACGAATTGCAGACGGTGGCCGGCGTCTCCGAGGTTGCCACCATCGGCGGCATGGTGCGGCAATATCAGGTGGTGGTCGATCCCAACGCGCTCCGGGCCTACGGCTTGACGTTGCAGCGCATCCGTGAGGCGATCCAGCGGGGTAACCAGGAATCCGGCGGTTCCGTCATCGAACTGGCGGAGGCCGAGTACATGGTCCGCGCTTCCGGGTACATTCAGGGCATCGACGATCTCCGGAATATCCCCCTGCAGGCCGGTCCCGTGGGCGTGCCCGTGTTGCTCAAGGACGTGGCCGAGATCCGTATGGGACCGGAGCTTCGCCGGGGCGTCAGCGAGCTCGATGGCGAAGGCGAGGCCGTTGGCGGCGTTATCATCATGCGCTGGGGCGAAAACGCGCTCGCCACCATCGACGCGGTGGAACGGAAACTCGACGATCTTCGCCGTGGCCTGCCGGACGGCGTGGAGATCATCACCACATACGACCGGTCCGCGCTCATTCTCCGCGCCATCGACAATTTGTGGCACAAGTTGGGGCAGGAATTCGTCGTCGTGGTGCTGGTGTGCGCGGCCTTTCTGCTCCACCTGCGCTCATCCCTGGTGATCGTCATCACGCTGCCGCTGGGCGTTCTTGCCGCCTTCCTGATCATGCGGTGGCAGGGGATCAACGTGAACATCATGTCGCTGGGCGGCATCGCCATCGCCATCGGCGCCATGGTCGACGCCGCCATCGTCATGATCGAAAGTCTGCACCGAAGGTTGCAAGAAGATCCGGCCGCCGCCGATAACCGCTGGCGGGCCGTGACTGAAACCGCCAACGAGGTGGGGCCGGCGCTGTTCTTTTCGCTATTGATCATCACGGTGAGCTTCGTGCCGGTTTTCGCGCTGGAGGCGCAGGAAGGCCGATTGTTCAAGCCGCTGGCGTTCACCAAGACCTACGCCATGGCGGCGGCGGCCATGCTGTCCATCACTTTGGTTCCGGTGCTGATGGGATATTTCGTCCGCGGCCGCCTTATTGCCGAGGAGCGCAATCCCCTCAATGCCGCCTGCATGTGGCTATACCGGCCTTGCCTTAAGGGCGCGTTGGCCGCGCCATGGTTGGTGATCGTCCTCGGTGTCGTTCTGGCGGGAAGTATCGTCTTTCCGTTTTCGCGCATCGGCACCGAGTTCATGCCGGAACTGGACGAGGGCGATCTTCTGTACATGCCCAGCCTGATGCCGGGCGTGTCCATCGGCAAGGCCCGCGAAGTGCTGCAACAGACCGACCGGCTGATCGCCACGGTCCCGGAAGTGGAACACGTGCACGGCAAGGTGGGCCGGGCCGAGACCGCCACCGATCCGGCGCCGCTGACCATGGTCGAGACCACCATCAAGCTCAAACCCCGCGATGATTGGCGTCCGGGCATCACCATGGACGACATCCGCGCCGAACTGGACCGTATCGTGCAGGTGCCCGGCGTGACCAACGTTTGGATCATGCCCATCAAGAACCGCATCGACATGCTGTCCACCGGCGTCAAGACGCCGGTGGGGGTGAAGGTGTCCGGCCCGGACCTGGGTGAAATCGGCAAGATCGCGGAGCGGATCGAGAGCGCGGTGCAGGCCGTCCCCGGCACGCTGTCCGCCTACGCCGAGCGACCGGTGGGCGGACGATATCTGACCGTGGACGTGGACCGCGAGACAGCCGCGCGCTACGGGCTCAACGTCGCCGATGTTCACGACGTCGTCCGCACCGCCATCGGTGGACTCAAGGTTACCGAAAGCGTCGAGGGCCAGGAGCGCTTCCCGGTCAACATCCGCTATCCCGCCGACTGGCGGAACAACCCGGAGGCGCTGCGCCAGCTTCCCATCGTCACGCCGAGTGGTGCCCACATAGCGCTCGGCGACGTGGCGGCCATCGCCATCGAAGACGGCCCCGGGATGATCCGCACGGAGAACGCCCGGCTCAACGGCTGGGTCTTCGTCGACATCGCCGGCCGCGATCTTGGCGGCTACGTCCACGAGGCCCGGGATCTGATCGCCCGGTCTGTGGATTTGCCGCCGGGGTACTCCATCGCCTGGGCCGGGCAGTTCGAATATCTGGAGCGGGTGCACGACCGGCTCGGCATCATCGGTCCGCTCACGGTGGTCATCATCGCGCTGATGCTGTGGCTGACCTTCCACCGGCTGGGCGAAGTGCTCATCGTGCTGGCCTCGCTGCCGGTGGCGCTGGCGGGCGGGGCGTGGCTGTTGTGGGTGCTCGACTACAATCTGTCTGTGGCGGTGATCGTTGGTTTCATCGCACTGGCAGGGGTCGCGGTGGAGACGGTGATCGTGATGCTCGTCTATCTCAATGTGGCCATGCGCGGACGCATCGAAACCGCCCGGCGCGAGCGGCGGTTGGTGAGCGGCGATGAAATCGAAGACGCCATCGTCGAGGGCGCGCTGCTCAGGCTGCGCCCCAAGCTGATGACCGTGGCCACCATCTTCGCCGGTCTGCTGCCGATCATGTACGGCACCGGAACCGGCTCGGAGGTGATGCGCCGGATCGCGGCGCCCATGGTGGGCGGCATGATCACCGCCACGGTGCTGCCCCTGATCGTAATCCCGGCCGTCTATCTCGTCTGGCAGCGGGCGTCCCTGAAACGACAACGCGCGGCCGAGGCCGAAACACCCCGAACTCTATCCACGAACCCCGCGGAATAAGGAGACCCGATCCATGAAGATAACTGCCCTGACTGTGGCCGCCGTGATCGGCCTGTCGTTTGCGTTTCTGAGTCCCGCCGAAGCCCAACACGCTCACGAGGGCGGAAAGCCCATGCACGGCGAGATGCACGGCAAACTCGCAGCTGACGCCATCGAAGGCAAGGGCGTGATCAATTCGGTGGACAGCGGCAACCGCTCGGTCAACCTCTCCCACGAACCCATCGCCGCCATCGGCTGGCCGTCCATGACCATGGACATGGAGGTGGCGGAAGGGGTGACGCTGTCCGAAGTCCAGAACGGCGACGCCGTGACCTTCACCCTGGAGCGCGGCCCCGATGGTATCTACATGATCACCGGCATCACGCCCGAGCCCTAGGCGACCACTTCCCGGGAAGAGAACCTACCAACGGTAATCCATCCGGAACTGAGAATTTCTTTGCCTCCAATGCATGGGAATCCTACCATTTCCGGCCGGGGAGACGCTGGGCGTCGATGTCGGGGACGAAACCATGCACGACGTTTTCATATCCTATGCGCGTGCCGACTCTGGCGACGTAAAAAGGCTTCTTCAAGCCCTCGAGAGCGCGCAGATTGCCTATTGGCGCGACACCGAGGATCTGGCGGCCGGCAACAAGTGGCGCCCGGCGCTGCGCGAAGCGATCATCGACTCCGATAACCTTCTCTTCGTCATCAGCCCCACGTCCATCGACTCGAAGCACTGCAATATGGAGCTGGCGTTCGCGCACCAGCACAACAAACGGATCATTCCTGTGGTCTACCGAGATCCGCGAGCGGATCAGGTGCTGCCGGAAATCCTCGAATCTTGGCAGCATCTGGTGCTCGATTGGGCGGAACTCGATGTCGAGGCGATCGCTCGTGTGCTGAGAAATGAGGCGGTCTGGCGAAATCAGTCGAGCGAGTATCTGCGGCGCGCGAAGAAGTGGGAGAACAGCAGCGGCGATTTGCTTCCCCGCGGCGATTTGGACGCCGCTCGGGTCTGGATGGAATCCGGCGCCAAGATGGAGCCGGGGCCGCTCGAGCTTCAGGTTCGCTACATTCAACAGAGCGAGGCCTTTCACCTCAAGGAAGCGGAGCGCTGGAAAAAGCTCTACGCCAAGACGCTCGCCAGACAGCTGGCTGCACAGGCGGAGGTCATGATCGGTCAGCGCGGTGTTCTGCTGGAAACCGCCGCGCTGCTGGCCGTGGAGTCTATGCGCCGGTCGCACACCGCGCTGGGCGACCGGGTGCTGCGTATGGCGCTTTTCCTGTTGCCGCGCGAGGTTTCAACGATCCACTGGCCCGGCGCGAAAAAACCCCGGTTGGTGGAATTCAGTCAGGACGGCTCATACGTCGCAGCCTCGAGTGAGGATGGCACGGTTGGGATCTGGGAGCTCGCTTCAGCGCGGGAGGTTTGCCGCCTGGAAGCCGGACCCTGTAGAAAGCTAAGGTTTCAGCCCGGATCCAACAAACTTCTGACGATGGATACGGCGGTGACGGTTTGGAGCCTCGAGCAGGATGCCCCGGTGGCGCGGGTATCCCACGATTCTCTCTCGGACGCCGACTTCAGCGGTGACGGGGCTTTCCTTGCCACGATCGGTGGCGACGGCGTGACCCGCCTCTGGGACATTGATGACTATGAGGAACTGGCCAGCTACCGAAACGCGGAGGCGATGGCATCCGTCGCCGTTGCCGCCGGAGCCCGGGAACTGATCGCTTGGAACAAGAACGCCGCCGAGGTTTTTCAAAGCCCCGGACAATCGGGGGTCAAATTCGAAGTCGGCAACAGTGTCGTTTCGTTCCAGTACAGCCCCGACGGCCTCTATCTGTCGCAACTGTCCCCGCTCGATTATGCGGCATCGCTTCACGACGTTCTGAACCGGGAGCAGATCCTGTTCGAAGAAAGACATTGGAGCGGCGCATTCAGCGGTGACTCCCGGTTCTTTGCGCTGGCGAGCCCGGAGTGGGATGCCTACGCCTATGATCTCCCCACCACCTGGCAGGCGGGCCATTATTGGGAGGTCGGCAAAAAAGCAACGATGGTCAGAAAACACATCCGGCGCCGCGTCAGCTGCCGGCGGGGCGAGTCCGTCCATCACGACGACAGTGTCCAGACAGTCTCGCTCAGCCATCAGGGCCGGTATCTGGGGACGACCAGCCGAGATGGAACCGCGCGGGTGTGGGAGCAGCGGCGGGGTCGGGAGGTCCTCAGGCTGCTCGAAAACGTGGTCGGTCCGATCAATCGATTGCTGTTCTCCGCCGACGAACGGTTTGTCAGCGGTTGGGGAGAAGCGGGCTGCTGGACGTGGGAGGCGACAGGCCACCGACAGGTTGCGGCTCTGCGTCATGGTGATGCGGTTTGGGACGTCTCGTTCAGCGGTGACGGCCGGTTTGCCGCCACCATCAGCAAGGACCGCACATGCCGGGTGTGGTCGATCCCCGATGGGTCGGAAGTGCAGCAATTTTCGATGGCATCGGCGACGCACAAGCACACGGTGTCCATAAACCAAGACGGCTCGCGGATCTTGACCAACGGCCGAACGCTTTGGGATGTCGCGACCGGAGCGGTTGCCGGCGAGTTGCCGGTAGATGCGGACACGCGGGTGGGCGCCGTCAGCGACGACTGGGCCTTTGCAGTCGTCGTCCACAAGGACAACGCGATTGCGGTGGTGGCGCTCGATGACGGTCGGGTGGTCGGGCGCCGTGATTCCTATGA
Source organism: uncultured Rhodospirillales bacterium (assembly GCA_937127205.1). Classification (GTDB taxonomy): domain Bacteria; phylum Pseudomonadota; class Alphaproteobacteria; order Rhodospirillales; family Defluviicoccaceae; genus CAKZLS01. The sequence goes on along the minus strand of CAKZLS010000118.1, from coordinate 250 downwards.
CGGCACAGTCGGGGCGATGGCCATTTGCCCAGAGACCGGTCGCACGGCGGTTGCGGTGGAGGGACTGGGAATACGGGTCTGGGACTGGCGCAACGATGAAGATGTGCCGACGGCGGCCGACGCGATCCAGGCCGAGCAGCTCGCGTTCGGCGGTGCCGGGTCGGCGCTGGTGATGGTGGACAAGACGGATCGCCGCAACGTGTACGTGCTGAACCTGGCGGACGCCATGGTGCCGGCGCGGCAGCTCCCG
>CAKZLS010000117.1 GCA_937127205.1 uncultured Rhodospirillales bacterium | reverse complement strand
GCCATGGCGTTCACCGTAGTGATCATGGGCGGCGGGTTCCAGATCCTGTTCGGCGCGCTCCGGTTCGGCGGCTACATTTCGCTGGTGCCCTACACGGTGGTGTCCGGTTTCATGAGCGGCATCGGCTGTATCATCATCATCCTGCAGGTGGCGCCGCTGCTCGGCGAACCGACGCCGGGGGGCGGAACGCTCGCCGTTTTGATGGCGATGCCCGATATCCTCGCCAATATTCGCCCGGAAGCCATGGCCGTTGGGCTCGGCTCGCTGGCGATCATGTATCTCACGCCCAAGAGGGTAACCCGGATCGTGCCGGGCGCGCTGATCGCCCTGGTGGCGGGGACCGCCGTGGTCTGGCTGGCGCTGCCGGGGGTGCCGGTGCTGGGCGACATTCCCACCGGCTTTCCCGAACCGCAGTTGCCCACGTTCTCCGTCGCGGCTCTGCCCGGAATGGTGGGCTCGGCGCTCATTTTGGCGCTGCTCGGGTCCATCGACAGCCTGCTCACGTCGCTGGTGGCCGACAACATGACCCGCACCCAGCACCGCTCGGACCGTGAATTGATCGGGCAGGGAATCGGCAACGTCGTCGCCGGCCTGTTCGGCGCGATTCCGGGAGCCGGCGCCACCATGCGCACCGTGGTGAACGTTCGCGCCGGCGGCGCCACGCCCATCTCCGGCGTGCTGCACGCGGCGGTGCTGGTGGCCATCGTGCTGGGGCTGGGACCGCTGGCGGGGCAAATCCCGCACGCGGTTCTGGCCGGTATCCTGTTCCGCGTGGGCATCGATATCGTCGACTGGGGGTTCATCCGCCGCGCCCCCCGGGCGCCGCGCTCGGCCGTCGGGATCATGCTGACGGTGCTCGGACTGACGGTGTTCGTGGATCTTATCGTCGCCGTGGCCGCCGGCATCGTCATGGCCAGTGTGTTGTTGGTCAAACGGATGGCCGATATGCAATTGGCCAATATCAAAGCCGCCGAAGGGCAGGCCCGCGATCCGGCGTGCGATCTGGGGATGACCCCCGACGAGGAAACGATTCTCGACGCACATTCCGGCGACATCTTGCTGTACCGCTTCAGCGGCCCGCTCAGCTTCGGCGCCGCCAAGGGCATGGCCCGGCGGGTGGTGGTGCAGGCATCATATAAAGTCCTGGTGGTTGACCTGACGGCGGTGACCTATGCCGATACCAGCTCCGCCCTGGCCGTCGAGGATATCCTCAACCGGGCCCGAGACCTGGGGCTGGCGGTAATCGTTGTCCGTCTCGCCCCGCCGGCTGACGATATCTTCACCCGCCTCGGCATCCTCGGCTGCGTATCCGAAGAACGGCAATGCGCGTCGCTAACGGAGGCGCTCCATCTGGCCGTGCGGCTCTCGGGCGGTGCCGACGGCGTCCCGGATGAAGCGGAACGGTACTAACTCGGGGGTCGTCTTTGCGCGAATTCCAACCTCTGCTCTTCCCGGCTTCCGGATTTGCCTGTATAGCGTCTGCCATGACTTTGATTACAACTTCCGAAGACCTCCAGACGTTTTGCGGGCGACTCAAAGGCGCTGAGTTCATTACCGTCGATACCGAATTCATGCGCGAGCGCACCTTTTGGCCGAAATTGTGCCTGGTGCAGGTGGCGGACATGAACGAGGCCGCCGCCATCGACCCCCTCGCCGACGGCATTGATCTGCAGCCCCTGTTCGATCTGCTGGATGCCCGAGAAACCGTCAAGGTGTTCCATGCCGCCCGCCAGGATCTGGAAATCTTTCACTACTTGATGGGTCACCTGCCGGTGCCCGTTTTCGACACGCAGGTGGCCGGCATGGTGTGCGGGTTTGGCGATCAGGTGGGATACGAGACGCTGGTGGCGCGCCTGACCCGCGCCCGCCTTGACAAGGGTTCGCGGTTCACCGACTGGTCGTTACGCCCGCTCAGCGCGCGACAGATCGACTATGCGCTCAGTGACGTGACCCACCTGCGCCAAGTCTACGCCAAGCTCAAGAAGCGGGTGGACGCATCGGGACGCAGCGGCTGGCTGGACGAGGAAATGGCCATTCTTTGCGATACCGCGACCTACGAGCCGGACCCCATGGAGATCTACCGCCGCATCAAGAGCCGCAACGGCAAGGGCCGGTTTCTCGCCGTCTTGCGTGAACTGGCGGCCTGGCGGGAGCTGGAAGCGCGGGAGCGCGACGTGCCCAGAAACCGGATTCTCCGCGACGAAGCGCTGCTCGAGATCGCCCATCACCTTCCGTCGAGTGCCGAGGATCTGGCGCGAACGCGGGGTTTGGGGCGGAAACTGGCCGAAGGTTCCTCCGGATCGCAAATCCTTCAGGCGGTGGCCCGGGGCCTGGCCATTCCCGACGACGAATGCCCCGAGCCCGATGCCAAGCGCGACGTGCCGCGCGGCGTCGCGCCGGTGGCCGATTTGCTCAAGGTCCTGCTCAAGATGAAGTGTGACAAGGAAGACGTGGCACAGAAACTGGTGGCGTCATCGGCCGATGTCGACATCATCGCCGCCGACGGCGAGGATGCCGACGTCCGTGCTCTGCATGGCTGGCGCCGCCAAGTCTTCGGCGAAGACGCGCTGCGGCTCCGCAACGGGGAGTTGTCGCTCGCCATCAACGGCCGGAAGGTGGTGTTGGTGGACCGCGCGGAGTGATGAGCGGTAACCGGCGTTAAGACAACTCGACGATTTCCGATTTTAGGCCCATCTTCTGCGACAGGCGTTTGAACCGGCGTTCCACCGCTTCGTTCAGGTAGATGTCGCTGCCGCTTAAGAGCTCCAGCACCAAACGCTCGTTCTTGACCGTAAGCTGTGTCTGCGACAACAGGCCCGGGGCGCCGCCGGAGAGGGTCTGCGCCAGCCGGAGCGCCATTCCGATGATCTGCGCGCGGACGAACTGCTCGTCGTTCAAAAGATTGCGATAGGCTGCGACCATCGGCGATTCCGGATCGCCGCTGTAGCGGACCAGAACGGCGAGGGCCATCTCGGCGCGTTCGGGATGGGTGAGGCCCGCATAGGGAACGCGCAGCACGCGGTGGTATGAGTGGATGGCCCGGTAGTCCGGGTGCTCGCTCCAGCCGATGTCGTTGATCAGGCAGGTGGCGTGGCGCAAACGTTTTTGCTCGTCGGTTTCGCCGGGGAATAGGGGGGTCATCCAATCGAGAATTTCATGGCCGTGCATGCCGAAGCGGCCGGTCCGCTCCGCTTGGCTTTCGCACGCGCTGATCAGCGGATCCTGATGGCGGAGCGCCGGCGGCAGCAGCTCGATCATCTGACCCTCACGCACGCCGAAGGCGGAGAACACCACCTCGCGCGGTTGGGCGGTTTCCAGCAGCACGGCCATGGCGGCGGCGGCATAGGGCAGTGTTTCCATCCGCCGGCGGTTGATTTCGGCGAACTGCTCCAGCGTCGGTGGGCTCAACCCGGCCACCAGGTTCGACAGCCGGAGTGCATCGAAAAACCCGATGGTGAAGTTGTCGATCACGTGAAGCGGCCGCTGGGTCTGATCGAGGAAGATGCGGGCCAACGCCCGCCACGAACCGCCGATGGCATAAAGCGAGCGGCCGTTCATCTCGGTGAGCCAGGGGATGTCCGACAATTGTTGCTGAAGGATTTCCCGTGCTTTCTTGCGATCGCCGTCAGAATCCTCGCCGAGACGGATATGGCCGAGCGGCAATGTCGAGAAACTGGATAATGCGCCTTTGTCCAGGCCGACGAGATCGAGGCTGCCGCCGCCGAGGTCGCCCAACACGCCGTCGGCGCGTGGCGTGCCGTTCAGCAAACCCACCGCCGCCAGCCGGGCTTCCTCGGCACCGCTGAGAACCTGAACCTGGAGTCCGCAAGTCTTTTCCACCTGCCCCAAGAAGGCCTGACCGTCGCTGGCGTCCCGAACAGCCGACGTGCCCAGCGCCTCGAGTCGCTGCACATCCATGGCTTCGGCGAGTTTGACGAACCGGGTAAGGCTGCGGAGCGCTTCCGAGACGCCGCTGGGGCTCAGCTTTCCGGTCTTGGACATGCCGCTTGCCAGCGCGCACTGAGCCTTTTCATTGAAAATGGGTATGGGCAGCCGTGTCGGGGTTTCGTAGACCACCAGACGAACGGTGTTGGAGCCGATATCGATGACGCCGACACGGCCTTTTGCCGACATGCTCTCGGCTTCAGGTTGGAGCCCGGGATCGACGGAGGATTTGGTCGCAGGACTTGGCATGAAACGGCTTCCCGGTCGTGTTTGCGAAAGGGCGGGGATTGTGCCCCAATGGTGTCAATCAGCGCGAAACAGTGATAACAATACCTAAGTCGTATTTCCGACTCATCGAGTACGGAAGAATTCAAAACGGAATAGGCGAACAGCGACGTCAAATCGCGGGTGGTTTAACATAAAAACCCGGGGAGCTTGCAGGTAAAATGTTCAGAACAGCCGAATTGGGCCGTACCGTTTCCAAGGATGATTTTCACGAGGCGGCGCCGCTGTTGCGGGCCGAGTTGCTGGAGATCCAACAGCAACTGCGCGATGCGCCGTTTCCGGTGATCATCGTGTTCGGCGGGGTCGACGGCGCTGGCAAAAGCGAAACGGTCAACTTGCTCAACGAGTGGTTGGATCCGCGCTGGCTTTCCACCCGTGCGTACGGGAAACCGTCCGACGAAATGGAGGAACGCCCGGAATACTGGCGGTACTGGCGGGACCTGCCGCCGAAGGGCCGCATCGGAATCTTCCTGAGTTGCTGGTATTCGCGGCCGCTTCTGGATCGTGTGTACGAAAAAACCACCGACGCCGAATTCGACGAGGCGTTGGATGAGGTGAACACGTTCGAAAAGGAGCTGGCCGATGACGGCGCGCTGATTTTGAAGTTTTGGATGCACCTTGGGAAGAAACAGCAGAAGGAACGGTTGCGTTCTCTCGAGAAGGATCCGTTAACCCGCTGGCGCGTGACCCAAGTGGACTGGGACCACTGGCATATGTACGACAAGTTCATCAGCGCCGCCGAGCGGAACATTATGCGCACCAGCAGCGCGCACTCCCAATGGCAGATCGTCGAAGGGCTGGACAAACGCTACCGAAGCCTGACCGTGGCCACGACGATCCTGGAGAGTATCCGCAAGCACCTCAAGCGGACCAAGGTGCAGAGGCGGATGATCAAGGCCCTGGAAAAAAGATCGCCGTCGGCATCGTCGTCCGCCTCTGAGCCGGGGCCGGGTTCCGTTTTGGTGTCTGCCGAGACCGGTGGCGACGACGCTCCGGACGGCGTGGTGATCCCGTTGTCCAAAGTCACCATTTTGAACCATCTTGATATGTCCTTGACGATCGCCACGAAGGACTATCGGAAGGAACTGGAAAAGTACCAGGGCAAGCTTAACCAAGCGCAGCGCAGGGCCCGGGAGCTTGGCATTTCCACCGTGCTGGTGTTCGAGGGGTGGGACGCCGCCGGCAAGGGCGGTGCCATTCGGAGGACGACGGCGGCGCTGGATGCCCGCGACTACCAGGTAATTCCCATCGCTGCGCCCACCGACGAAGAACGCGCGCAGCATTACTTGTGGCGGTTCTGGCGCCACTTGTCGCGTGCCGGGCGGGTCACGGTGTTCGATCGAAGCTGGTATGGCCGGGTGCTCGTTGAACGGGTCGAGGGCTTTGCCAGTGAAGCCGAGTGGAACCGCGCGTACGCCGAAATCAACGATTTCGAAGACCAGCTTGTCCGGCACGGGATTGTCCTTTGCAAATTCTGGGTCCACATAACCAAGGAAGAGCAGTTGGCCCGGTTCAAGGCGCGTGAAGGTGTCGTTTACAAGCGCTGGAAACTGACCGACGAAGACTGGCGCAATCGCGAACGCTGGGACGAGTACGAACTCGCCGTCAACGATATGGTCGAGCGCACCAGCACGTCGGTGGCGCCCTGGACCCTGGTGGAGGGCAACAGCAAGCGGTACTCGCGGATCAAGGTGATTTCGACCGTATGTGACAGCCTCACAACCGCTATTCAGCGGGTTGAGAAGGCCGCAGGCAAGACTTCCGGCGGCAAAAACCTCAAGAGGACGGGATGACAGACCCAGCCGATCAATTGACATCACCCGATGCGAACGCTGGTGATAGCGACACGCTGGCGCCGGCCAGTCCGAAGAAGAAGGCTGAACTTCGGGATGGTCGGGGAAGCGCCAAATCTTCTCCCAGCTCGGCGTCCGACCCCACCGCGCCGGAGGCGGCGCATCCGCTGGATCCGGCGGTCACGACGTCCACGAGGCTTGATCCACCCGGGTCATCGGTGCAGGTGAAGCCGGATGGGGATTATGACCTTCGGGCGCCGGAACTCTATCTAAACCGCGAACTTACCTGGTTCCAGTTCAACGCACGGGTCCTTAACGAAGCACGCGACCGGCGGACGCCTCTGCTTGAACGCGTGAAATTCCTCGCCATCGCGTCATCGAACACCGACGAATTCTTCATGAAGCGGATCGGTGGGCTCAAGCAGCAGATCGGCGCCGGTGTCCAGAGGTTGACAGTGGACGGCCGGACGCCAAGCCAACAGCTGGCGGAATGCCAGGCGGTTATCCGCGATTTTCAGGTGCACAAGCGCGGAGTTTACATGGATATCCTGGCGGATCTTCGTCGCCACGATATTCACATCCGGCCTTTTGCCAAGCTAACCGCCGAAGAGCAGAGCGCGGTTCGAGCGGATTATCACGAAAACATCTTTCCCTTGATCACGCCGTTGGCAATGGACCCGGCGCACCCCTTCCCCTTCATTTCCAATCTTTCGCTCAACCTGTTGGTCACCCTGACCTATCCGGACGAGCGAGAACTGACCATGGCGCGGATCAAGGTGCCGGTGGGCGCCGGCGTTCCGAGATTTCTCCGCGTCGGCACCCTCAATCATTTCGTCATGCTTGAAGATGTCATGGGGCATTGCCTCGAGGACCTGTTTCCGGGAATGCGAATTGTGTGCTGGGATATATTCCGGGTCACCCGGAACGCCAATACCGAGAGGGACGAAGAGCAGGCGGATGATTTGGTGGCAATGATCGAGGCGGAATTGCGCGATCGTAAATTCGCGCCGATCGTGCGGCTGCAGACCCAAAAAGGCATCGATGACCATCACAAGGGGATGCTCGCCGCCGAGCTTGGACTGGATGCCGAGCACGATGTTTATGAAGCGGCGGCGATGATCGGCAAACGCGACCTGATGGAGATCGCGCAGCTGGACATTCCGGACCTTCAGTATCCAAGCACGCGGCCGATCACCAACACCAAACTTCAGGACCGCCGCAACATCTTCCATGTCATACGCGAAAACGGCCCGATACTGCTTCATCATCCATACGAGTCGTTCGTCACTTCGGTGGTACGTTATGTCCGCGAGGCGGCGGAAGATCCCAAAGTCTTAGCCATCAAGATGACGCTCTACCGGACGTCCGCCGACACCAACATCATCGATCACCTGATCGAGGCGGCGCGCAACGGCAAGCAGGTCGCGGTGGTGGTGGAACTGAAGGCGCGGTTCGACGAGGCCGCCAACATTCAGTGGGCCTCACGGCTCGAGGAGGCGGGCATCCACGTGACCTATGGGGTGCTCGGCCTGAAAACCCACGCCAAACTCATCTTGGTGGTGCGGCGCGACTACAACGGATTGCGCCGTTATGTTCACATCGGCACCGGCAACTATCACGCCGGCACGGCTCGGTTGTATGCCGATCTCGGAATGTTGACGTCGGACCCGAAGGTTGGGCTCGATGTGGGCGATTTGTTCAATTACCTCACCACGGGTTGCCGGCCGGCCCGGAACTATCGGAAGCTATTGGCGGCGCCCAATACCTTGAAAAAGGCTCTGCTTGCCAAGATCGACCGGGAAATCGTGGTGCACGAAAAGAACGGATCCGGGTTGATCCGGTTCAAGACCAACGCCTTGGAGGATCCCGACATCGTCGAAGCGCTGTATCGCGCATCGAGGGCGGGCGTTAAGGTGCAATTGATCGTTCGTGATACGTGCCGTTTGCGGCCCGGCATTCCCGGTCTCTCCGAAAACATCACCGTGATCGGCATCGTCGGCCGGTTCCTGGAGCACACCCGGATTTATTATTTTTGCAACGGCGGCGCCGAAGAATTCTTCATCGGTTCCGCCGATTTGATGACCCGGAACCTCGAAAGCCGGGTGGAGACCGTTGCGCCGGTCGAGGAATCCGCACTGAAGGCGGAAGTTGCTGAAATCCTGAACGAACAGCTGAGGGATTCTCGCAGCGCATGGGATATGCAGCCGGATGGCACCTATATTCAGCGTCGTCCAAAACGCGGTGGCCGGGGCCGCGCCTGCCAGGACGCGATGGTTGCCGCCGCCGAAAAACGGGCGCAAAAGTCAAAGCGGCTGCGCAAGGTGAAGCCAAGAGCTTTCGCGCGGCGCGTGCCCAAATAGGTTCCCAACCCTGAATTTCCGACCCTTGAGGCTGTTTTCGTGAAGACGATCTATTTGCTGCGTCATGCCAAATCCAGTTGGAAGGACGCGACCCTTGACGACTTCGATCGTCCCCTCAACAAGCGCGGCCGGCGGGCTGCCGCTCGGATGGGCAAATACCTCGTCGCCAATGGAATCGAACCGGCGCAGATCCTGTGCTCGTCCGCGGAACGGACGCGCGAGACCCTAGGTTACCTGCAAAAGGCCATCGGCACGTCGATTCCTACCCGTTTCGAAAAAGGAATTTATGAGGCGGAGGCCTCTGATCTGCTGAGCCGGTTGCGCGGTTTGAGCGAAGTTCTCCCGTCGGTCATGGTGATCGGACACAATCCGGGAATGGAGCGGCTTGCGCTCATGCTCGTCGCCGACGGCGGCGCGGGGGCAACACACATGGCCGATAAGTTTCCGACGGGCGCCGTCGCTGTTTTGAGCGCGGATATTGATGCCTGGGAGCAACTCGCGCCCGAAATGGCGCGTCTGGATTCCTTCGTCCGGCCTCGCGATCTCGACGCCTGCAAAGACTGACGTCCCCAGGGACGTCTCCCGACAAACCGCCTGTCCGGTTTACTCTCCGGTTTACTCGGCGGCTTTGGCCTTTTGTTGCGCGTCCGTGTGGCGCTCCGCCACCACTTTCTGGTAGAGGTCGCCGAAAAACGTCTCCTTCCGCCAGGTAAACGAATCGCGGTCGCTGGCGAGAGTGGAGATTTCGCTATCCACCAAACCGTACGCAAAGGGCTCGAGCCAACGGAACACCACATGCATGATCGGGCGAAGCGGATGGGCGCGAACGGTCTTGTGATAGTCGACGAACACCACTTTTCCGCCCGGCGGCACGCTTGCCAGCAAAGCGTCCACGACTTCCACCTTCTTGTCGTCGGGAATCTCGTGAAGCAGGAAGAAGCAGCAGATGCCGTCATAGATATGTCCGCTGAGTGACGAAACGTCGCCAAGGATGGCGCGCGCCTGCGGGAAATCGACGAGTTTCTTGCCCACGTGCTCGACTTGCAAGGGCGCCACGTCGATCACGTCGAGGCGGCCCTCGGTCCCGACCGTCTTGGCAAGCTCAACGGACAGGTTACCATAAGCATTGGCTGCCTGCATGATCCGCTGGCCGGGTTCGAATTCCTCGCACGCAGTGCTCACCAGCCGAAGCATATTGCCCCAGAGGATAGTGGAGGTCACAAAAGGATTGTCGAAAACCCTCAGGCTGGTAGGCGTGAGGTAGGCCCAAGTGTATGTTTTGACTAGATATTCAGGGATCCGGTGAGGCTCGATTTTTTTTGCCCCTGCCAGATCCAAATCAGCGCCGCCGTCCATCTCTCCCCCCTTTGTTCGCCACGAAGGTTATACTCCGAATACACTGATTTCCTTGGCTCTGCAAAACGTTATTGCAGTGCGGAAGCGGAACCGTGCAGTTGCCGGGGATGACGTGCCTCGATTGAGACACGGGAGTCGCGGCGAAAGCCGTGTCAGACGGGGCGGGTCAGGCGGCGGGCGCGCAAGGTATCAAGCCGGCGCAAGACCGAGAGGATATTCCGCGTCCGCTCAATCAGGCCATGATCGTCGGCGTTGTATTTGCGTTCGAATTCGAGACGATCTGTCCATCGCCGGATATAGTCGCGCGGGCGATTGGGTTCGGCTGCTTCGCCGGTCAGCGCGCCGATGGTCCGGTCGTAATCCGGATGCAGTTCCGGCTGAAACGCGATCATCAGGTATTCGTCGCAGCTGATCATGGTGGCAAGAAACAGTTCACCGCACAGGGCCGACATCTGCCGGGGTGTCAAGTTACGAACGTCATTGCGCCGAACAAAGGGGTAAGCGTCATATTCTGGCGTTTCCGCCATATCCAGTCCATCGGCCGCATTCCAGGTTAGCGGTATGTCCGCATCGGCGGGCGGATCCGCCCATTGCGGAATTGGCGGCGGGATGGAGGCCGATGGCTCGGCCGTGGCGCTCTCATAGGGTTGAGACATGGGTACCATCGTTCAATCCAATCCACTAGGACGCCAATGCGTTGTTGTGCGGCGCGGTCCGGAGGCGCTTTTCGGTGTACATGGAGTAGTCGGCGCGCGAAATCACGGTCTCGGCACAACCTCCGGCCTCGCCGTCATAGGGTTCGATACCGAAACTGGCACCGACGCTGAGCGTGCCGCCTTTCCATCCGATCATGATCGGGTTCAACAGGCGGCTAAGGGCCTGGACCCGCCTCATACCATTCTGGACGGACGTGCGCGAGAGCAAGACGGCGAATTCGTCGCCGCCGAGACGCCCGACAAAGTCGGTGGACCGCACGTTCTCGGTCAGCAACCGGGCCACTTGTTTCAGCACCGCATCGCCGGCGGCGTGACCGTAGGTGTCGTTCACCATTTTGAAGCCGTCGAGGTCCACGTAGATCAGCAATCCCGGTTCACCATGGCGGCGCGACAGCTCGATGGCGCGGCTCAGCTGCGACTCGAACCCGCGGCGATTGAGCAGACCCGTCAGTTCGTCGGTTACCGCCAGCTTCTCGAGTTGGTCGATCCGCCGCTGCAGCTGAGCGATGCGTTGCTCCGCGTCGATCGCGACACTCACGGCCTGCTGCACCGCTTCGTCGCGGTCCGTTTTACTGCCGGCGCAGACCGAGAACGATGAATTACTACGGTCCCGCAACCGGGTGACGTTTGAACCCAACTCCTGGTATTCGCTAGAATCGGGACGGGTATTTCGGCGTTCAGCCGTGCCGTGGTTCACTGGGTAACCCCCTTAAGAACTCGAATGACAGCAATTCGACGGTTACGTTGCAACAGCCGTGCCAGAACCAATCTTTCTTTGGGGCTGCCGCGTTCGCCCGCGGATTGCCTCGTTTTTCTCTTATAGGTGATGCGCTGGATGGCGATGGAACGGCGTCGGGCGCGCGGACCTGATCGGTGTTGCGGCCGGTGTGACCGGGTAGAATTTGCCGGGCGGGCGTTTTTTGCCGGGACAATCCGGCCGCGGAGGCGGTTCGGCGGTGGAGACCAAGGCCGCAGTGCACGAAAAACGATCTCAGTGGGTTACTATCGCTGGTCGTTGGTATAACTATAGGGCAAACGGCACATGCAAGTGACCACAAGAGAAATTCATTCCACGGTGGAGAGGCGATGATACGGCGTTTATGGATAGGGCTCGCCGTCCTTTTAATAGCGGCTCCGGCCGGGTTCATGTCGGCTCCGGCCGGGCTCGAAGCTGCCGAGCTGCTGTCCCATCGGGCGATCTACCGGATGTCGTTGGACAGGGCCACCGGCGGCTCGGAGGTGGTCGCCGCGGAAGGCATGATGCTGTACCGCTTTGCGGAAGCATGCGACGGCTGGACGGTGGAAAACCGCACGTATTTGCGGCTGCGCTACGAGCGCGGCTCCGATACCGAGACCGTGTGGACGTTCGTTAGCTGGGAAGCGGCGGATGGATTGAGCTTTCGCTTCAATGCGCGCTACGAACAGGACGGGAACGTGGTCGAAAAACTGAAGGGAGAGGCCAACCTCGATGGGTCGGAGGGCGCCGGGAGCGCGCGGTTCTCGCTGCCCGACGACACGGAAGTGGACTTGCCCGAAGGTGCCATGTTTCCCACCGAGCATATGTTGAATCTGATTGCGGCGGCGGAAGCGGACGAAAAGATCCTCAACGCGGTGGTGTTCGACGGATCCAGCCTCGATAACCCGTACCGGGTCGGTGCGATCATGGCGCCCTTGTCCGCAGCCGACACCGAAGCCCTGGCTAAGGCGGCCGAATTGCCGGAAAAGCCGGCGTGGTGGGTGCGGATGGCGTTCTTTCCCTATCGCGGAGAAGGGTCGTTGCCGGAATTTGAACTGGGAGCGCGCTATCGCGATGACGGCGTCGCCGATGAGATCACCCAACACTTTGAGAATTTTTCGCTGGTGCTGAGGCTCAAGGAATTCGAGGTTCTCGAAAAACCCGATTGTTGATACCAACGGTTGTTCACCAGACGCCTTTAAGCTCCCCCGTCGGGCGGCCACAGCCAAGCCGCTCCGCGCACACCGCTGGAATCGCCGTGGATGTTGCGCACCAGTAGGGTATCGGCCCGATCGGAAAACACCCAGTGTTGCCAGCGGCGCGGCACGCTTTGATACAGCCGCTCCACATTCGACATCCCACCTCCGAGCACGACGGCGTCCGGGTCCAGCACGTTGATGACCGAGGCCAAGGCGCGGGCAAGGCGTTCCTCATAGCGTTCCAATGCGGCTTCGGCCGCGGGATCGCTGTTGTCGGCGGCGATATCGGCGGCCGACCGTTCGCGGCCGGTCGCCGCCTGGTAGTCGCGGGCCAGCCCGGGGCCGGAAAGGAAGGTTTCCACGCAGCCCTGTTTGCCGCAATAACATGGGTATCCGGGCCGTTCGGTGCTGTCCATCCAGGGCAGCGGGTTGTGCCCCCATTCGCCGGCTATGGCGTTGGTTCCGGCAAGCACCCGCCTATCCACAACGATGCCGCCACCGACCCCGGTGCCGAGAATGACCCCGAACACCACCCGGGCGCCGGCGGCCGCGCCGTCGATGGCTTCAGAGACCGCGAAACAGTTGGCGTCGTTGGCGATGCGCACCGGCCGGCCGAGCGCGGCCCGCAGGTCGTGATCCAGCGGACGGCCAATGATCCAGGTGCTGTTGGCATTCTTGATGACACCGGTGGCCGGCGAGGCCGTGCCGGGAATGCCCACACCGACACGGCTCCGGCATCCAACCCGGCGTTCCAGTTCGTCAACCAGTCCGGCGATGGCATCGACGGTTCCAAGGTAATCGCCGGCCGGCGTCGGAATTCGCAGACGATGAAGCGCGTTTCCGTCGCCATCCAGGACAATGCCCTCGATTTTGGTGCCGCCGAGGTCGATGCCGATGCGCATGCCAATATCAGCTCTCAGTCCGACGACCGCTGGCAGGGGCCATCGGCCTTGAGCCAGGCTTCCAGGCCGCCGGCGATATGGCGGGCGTGTTCGATGCCCACCTCCCGCGCGGCCTGCAGGGCGAGGGCCGAGCGTTCGCCGAAGGCACAGTAGAACACCAGTTCATCGGCGGCTCCGGACGCCAGGGCCCGGAACGGACTGCCGGGTTGGAGCGCCTCGGCGAGCCGCGGATAGGGCAGGTGGATGGCGGACGGAATGGTGCCGTCGCGATGGCGTTCCTCGGTCTCGCGGAGGTCCACGAACACGATCCCTGGGGGGCCAA
>CAKZLS010000116.1 GCA_937127205.1 uncultured Rhodospirillales bacterium | reverse complement strand
GTATCAATAGTACGTCTCACTTATGCGTGAATAAGCCGATTTGTGGGGGAAACTCAACGGTATCCGTGGTTAACTGATTTCGTTACGAAAGCTAAATGACCCGCGCGAACGCAATCTGGCGCGTTCTTGTCGCCACCAGACAGCGGGCAGCCTTAGAAACCTTTTCCAGTTCGATTTCGTGATTTTCAGTGAGTGCGGTGCAGCATGTTGGGAAGTTTCAGGATCGACGACAACGTTAAGCAACTGTTTACAAAACTGGCGAACAGTGAGCGCCGCGCCCGGCAGGCCAGTATCCTGCGCAAGAGCCGCTTGTTGGTAAAGGCCTTGGCGGAGCGGGATTTCGACGAGCATACGCAGCTGGCAACCCCAGGAAGCGGCGTTCGACTGCATGTCATCCGCGGGCTTGACGAAGAGGAGCCCAACCTGGAAGTCGGCGTGGTTGTCACGGAAACGGCGGCCTACGCGTTTCATGCCGCGCGATTTCACAATGTAGCGGAACGTTCCGATATCCGCGCCCGTATGATCATGCTGGCGCCGACCATCGTACCGGGCACAACATATGGCGGGCGCGATGGTTGATGAGCATAGGCCCACGCAAAATTACATCTTTCCGGACGGCCGCGATGTCAATCGCGTCACCTTTGGCGGGGATGAGTTCCTCGACGCGGTGATTGAGGCGGTATCCGGCGACGACATGGAAAAGCGCGCGTGGGCGCGGGCGACGGTGGACTACGAAGACATCGTTGCGAGTTTCGTCGCCGACGTCCGCCGCGCGCTCAGGGGGATACGCGAAGCGCGTGGGCTGAGCGTCGAGGCGGCCGCCGCTCAGGTGGGCGTATCGGCCTCGGCATTGGCGCGGCTGGAAACCGGCGCCACCGCAAAGGCCGATCTCAAGCTATTGGCGCGGGTGGCGCTTTTGCTGGGTGTCGTGCCGAAGCTTGACTTTGCCGAGCGCGGCGCCGCCGCCACCGTATCCATTGGCGGACTGGAAGCGGAGGTTTCCTATGCTCGTGGGTTCCTCGATACTGATCAGCCCTCGCTGGCGGTTCACGGTTCGTCTGCAGCCGCAAGGGCCGACACGAACAATACGTCGGCCGGCGCCCTTTCTCCGGACCACGCCTCGCCCGCAAACCCCACGGCACTGGAGCAGCGCATCCGCGATCTCGAGGCGCGTATCGCCGCCATGGAGAAGCCGAAGACCGAGGACGGCGGCTAGCTGAGCCGGCCCGCTCCCTGCCGCCGCACATCAGCTATTTCGCTTTGCAGGCCAAAAATTCACCTTTCCGTATCCGATAGAAGAAGTGCCGGGCTAGATCGTATCCGGGTGCGATATCCGGATGCCAGAAGTCTCCGTTTGGGTCGCGAGTCATACCGATCCGAGCCATGACATTCTGCGATCGCTTGTTGGAATGCACGGCAAACGAGACCACCTCATCCAGATCCAGCGAGCCGAAACCGTAGTCGAGCCAAGCGGTGGCCGCCTCCGTGGCGTACCCCTTTCCCCAGAAATCGAACGGCAACCGCCAACCGATTTCGATCGCAGGGGCAAAGTCCACGTCGATGGTCACCCGCGCAATCCCGACAAACCCGGCGAACGATCCCGACCGTTTGAATTCGATGGGCTGGAAGTGAAAGCCATTGGCCTCGGCTCTTGATTTAAGGCGCTCATATGTTTTTCGGCTTTCGCGGGCCGTAAGCGTCGATGGAAAAAACGCCATAACCCGCGGGTCGGCATTCATGGCGGCGAACGGTGCGACGTCTCGCTCTTCCCACCCTCGCAAAATCAGTCGGTCGGTTTCCAAACACACCATGTTGGCATGCTCCCACGTAGCCAAGAAGATCGGCGGTGGCGAAAGCGTACAGCCAGTGGAACCGTCAAGCTTGAATTTTCTTGTCATCGGTCGTTTCGGCACTATTCACGCCCGGTATTTCCCGGACACCTTGCTCCACGACATCGAGAAACAGGGCAAGTCGTTTGGGTTGGTGTCGGGCCGGCAGGTATGCGGCGTTGATATCGAGGGTCGCCGCCCGCCAGTCGGTGAGAAGGTCAACCAGACGGCCCGACGCCAAGTCGTTCTCGATGAACCATCTGGGCAGGATAGCCGCGCCGGCCCCCATCACCGCGCCGCGGTGCGCCGCAAGGATGTTGTTGGTTGAGATCCGCACATTCGGCGCAATATCGGTCTTCGTGCCCTTTGCGGACGTAAGCCCGACGCGGCAGCCTTCGTAAGGCGAAAGCGCAATGAAGGGCAATCCGGTCACGTCGTCCGGGCCGCTTATGGGCCGATCGCCGATCAGGTCCGGGCTTGCCACCACGAGGCGTTCGACCCGTGCGAGGCGGCGAACGATCAGGGTCTCATCGGGCACCGGGCCCACTTTGATCCAACAGTCGCACCCCACCTCGGCGAACCGGATCGGGCGGTCCTCGAGTTGCCAGGTGAGGGCGACACGCGGGTACCGCATCTGGAACCGCAGTGCGACGTCGGCCAGCTGAAGCTGGCCAAGTGCCACCGGCGCCACCACTTTCAGCGGTCCTTTGACACCGCCGTCAGTGACCGCGTGGCGGTCTTCCAACGCCCCCATCCGGCGATCAATTCGCGGGCGTCGCGCAGCAGCGCTTGGCCGGCCGGGGTGAGAGCGATCGAATGGGTGGTGCGGCGGATGAGCTGCGCGCCGAGCCGGTCTTCTAGCTCCTTGAGCTGCCGGCTGGCCGACGCCTGAGACAGGCCGAGATCGCGGGCGGCGGCGCTGATGGAACCGCGATCCGAAATCCCGGCGAAGGTTTCCAAAAGGGTGAGGCGATCCAGCGGTTTGCTCATACAGAATGCGTATAACAAATACCCATGAACCCCGTCTACCGATGGAAAGTGGTTTTGATCATCTTGGTTGCAGACGGACAATAT
>CAKZLS010000115.1 GCA_937127205.1 uncultured Rhodospirillales bacterium | reverse complement strand
AGGTCGCGTCGGCAGCGCTTTCCACGGCGGCGCGATCCGAGCCTTCGGGCCAGGCGAGCCACGCAAACTCACTTTGGTAAGATCGGTACCGACCGAACCGGTACGTGCCGAGCGCCCAGCCGAGAGCGGCGGCGTCCGGATCGACGGCTTCCTTGTTGGCGGTATTCTCGAGCCGATACTGCCGCTCCGGCAATTGCGCTGGAAAGGCTGCCCACGTCCAAATACCGTTTTCATCGTCACGGCCGACGAGTACTCTGTCGAGGGCGCCCCCTGAGTCGGGGATGAGGCAAATGGTTCCCGGCTTCGCTGTAAAGCCAACGGCCTCCACCCAGCGCCGAACAGACCCTTCTTCAGCCTGAAGCCAAGAGTCCAATTCGTTCTGATTCAGGGGCGTTATCGGAACTGCGTCGGAGGCGGCGACCGCCGTTAGATAGGAACAGGCGCTCATAATCTACTTTGCCGAGGTCAAAGTGAGTGCAGTCGGGTCAGAATACCCCTGCGTGTGTCATACCCGACTCTTCGTAAAACCGGGCGGCGCCAGGGTGCAGGGGGATCGCAATTCCGTCAAGAGCGGTTTCGAGCTGAATACGCTTGCCATTGGGGTGGCCGCTATCCAGTACTTTACGATTGTTGGGATTCCAGAGAGCTTGGGTAATCCCGTAGATCAATTCCTCATCCGCCGTTTCGGCTACCACCAGCTGGGCGCCGATACCAAGGGTCTCGATATTGCCGACGCCGCGATATGTACCTGCGGGAATAATATCTGAGTATAAGAACGGGTGGGCTTCGCGGATCTCCTCTGCGACCGGACCGGCGATCAATACGAGATCGATATCGATTTCGTCGGCGAGGTGGGCGAGGGCCTCTACCGGGTCGCCGCTAACAATGAAGAAGGCATCAAGCGTTCCTTCGGCCAACATGCCGGCCGACGTCCCGACCCTCTCATACGACGCCTTGAGGTCTTTGGGCTTCAATCCATAGGCCTTAAGGACGATTTCAGCCAAAACCCGGGTGCCCGACTCCTTGCGGTCCAATGACACGCGCTTGCCCTTAAGATCCGCCACAGTGACGATGCCGCTGTCGCGGCGGATCACCACGTGCACCGATTCAGTAAACAGGTTGGCTATCGCTCGCAAGCTGTCGAGCGGCTCGTCCTTGGCGAACACGCCCCCTTTTCCGAAATAAGCGAAATACGCCACATCGGCTTGCGTCAGCGCCATGTCCAAGGACCCGTCGCTAATCCCGATGACATTGGCGACCGAGCCGTCGCTGGTCACGGCGCCGGCGATTAATCCGGGAACACCGCAACTGCCCCCTAGGTCGCAATCCAACGAGCCGGGCGGATTGCTGATGGCATTGGCTATCAAACCGCCGACGGGAAAATAGGTTCCACCGATGGATCCGGTGCCGATTCGGATACCTGTGTCGTTTTGAGCCAGGGCATGCAGACTCGCCGATGTGACCGCTCCCATGGCCACCAACGCGAAGAAAAAAGTCTTGAAATAGTGAAGCCCGCGCATGGGGCATAGACTTCCTAAAAATTTGATGCCTTACACACTGAAAATAAACTATAAGTCCAACCGCGCCAAGGGGGCGTTGGACATATTTTCGACAAAATCGCACCCCCTTGGGGGCATGACGATTCATGCGGATGTCGAGCGCTCTTTGTGGCGGGCTCCTTGATCTCTCGACGCGGCCGCGTTGCGCGCGCTTCAACGGATATGACCCGTCAGAAGCCCAGCCGAAGGGCCGTGACCGGATACCTTGTCCATAAGCCATGTGACTATGACTGTGCCGTGTTGCCATTCCTGTTTCGGCCGGATCCCGCGTGGCGCCTAAAGACCGGTAACAAAGGGGCTAACTGCCAACGAACGCTTGAGGTCAACGCCACGTCATGCGACAAGACCTTGTCTAACCTCCGGTCATTCACAAAGGACCGGGTGTTTCACCTCAACGACGGTGCCCATGAGCGATTACGACGCCCCCGCGGCCTACTCCCTGTTCGCCTGCCACGAGTGTGGTCTGCTTCATCACGCCCATCCGGTGAACGAGGGAGAAGTCGCGCGGTGTAGTCGATGCGGGGCCCGGTTTTATCGGCGCCGGCGAAACAGTATTCAACGGGCTCTGGCGCTGTCTTTCGCATCGCTGGTTCTGTTTGCTCTTGCCAATGGTTTTACCTTCATGACTTTCAAGCTCGAGGGCCGGGAGTCGTCCAATATCCTGGCATCGGGCGTGGCGGAACTCTACGATCAAGGGCTTTTGCCACTGGCAATCCTGGTGGCAATGGTGGCGATCATCATCCCGTTGATCAAAATCCTAGGGACGCTCTATGTCGTCTTGCCTTTGCACTTGGGCTGGCGGCCCCCCTTTGCCGGGGCAGTCTTCCGGTGGGTCGAAGTCCTTCACCCGTGGGCAATGATGGAAGTCTACATGCTGGGCGTGCTGGTCGCCTACGTGAAGCTTGTTGACATGGCCACCATCGAGCTTGGCATTTCGCTCTATTCCTTCGCGGTTCTCATCGTCGTTATGGCCGCCACCGACGCGGCTTTGGAGCCTCACGCGGTGTGGGAAAGGTTGCGCAAGTCTACCGGTGCGCCGCCACCGGCGGTCGCGGATCGGGACTCGTTGGTGGGATGTCATGCTTGCGATCTGGTGTGCAGGGTGCGGCCGTCGGAGCCGCTCTCCCATGCGGTTTGTCCTCGCTGCGGCGCGCATCTGCACCGGCGCAAGGCCAACAGCCTTACCCGGACCGCGGCGCTGGTGATGACCGCGGCAATCCTGTACATCCCCGCGAATGTCTTTCCAGTAATGACGGTCATCTCTTTTGGTAAGGGGGCGCCGGATACCATCCTCAGCGGGATTAAGGAATTGATCCATGCTGATATGTGGCCGCTGGCGTTGCTGGTGTTCTTCGCCAGCATTACAGTACCGGTGCTAAAGCTGATCGGTTTGAGCTACCTATTGATTTCGGTGAAAATCGGATCGCGCTGGCGGCTAAAGGATCGTACCAGGATGTATCGGATCATCGAAGGCATAGGCCGCTGGTCGATGATCGACATCTTCATGATATCGATCCTGATCGCGCTGGTGAAGTTGGATGCTATCGCGACGATCGAACCAGGCGTGGGAGCTATTGCGTTTGCGGGGGTGGTGGTAATCACTATGTTTGCGTCCATTTGCTTCGACCCAAGACTAATGTGGGATGCTGCGGGAGCCAATCGTGACGGACACTAGACAAACGACAGAAGAAGGCGAGGTACTTCCCGAGGTCGCCGTCAAGTCAGGGCGCAGCTTTTCCATGGTTTGGCTGATTCCTCTAGTAGCGGCGGTGATCGGCGGCTGGCTGCTCTACACTACTCTTGCCGAGAAAGGGCCGGTTATCACGGTTTCGTTTGAAACCGCGGCCGGCCTGGAAGCCACCAAAACCAAGGTCAAGTTTAAGAATGTTGACGTCGGTGTGGTGGAGAAGGTCGCGCTCAGCGAGAACCTCCAAACGGTCAATGTGACAATTCAGATGGTCAAGGGAGCGGACGAGTTTCTCACTGAGAACACACGTTTCTGGGTGGTACGACCCCGTTTAACCGCCGGCGGTGTATCCGGACTGGGAACATTGGTATCCGGCGCCCACGTTGAACTGGACCCGAACCCGGGCGAGCCGGCCGACACATTCGTGGGGTTAGAAATTCCGCCCGTGCTCACGTCCGACGTTCCGGGTCGCAAGTATCTTCTGCGCTCGACTAACCGTGGTTCGGTCAGCCGGGGATCGCCAATATATTTTCGGGGCATCGAGGTGGGCGAAATCCTCGGTTTCGAGTTGGGCGAAGACGACCGTGAGGTGAATATTCACGCGTTTGTTCGGGAGCCCCACGACCGTCTCATCCGGGACGCAACGCGCTTCTGGAATGCCAGTGGCGTGGACGTTCAAATCGGCGCCAATGGGGTGCAGGTTAGAACGGAGTCGCTGCAGTCGCTGCTTACCGGCGGGGTCGCTTTCGAAACGCCACTCAGCGCGATGGATCAGCCGGAGGTTCCCGAAGGCGCCGTTTTTGAACTGTTTGATACGCGCGCCAAAATCGGTGAGTCGGAACTCACGGAGAGAATTCCTTATCTCGTTTACTTCGACGGATCCGTCAGGGGCCTCGAGGTTGGCGCGCCGGTGGAATTCAGGGGGATTCGCGTAGGATCCGTCACCTCGGTGGACCTCGTCATTGATGCTCAAAGGGAAATCGTGCGAATTCCAGTCAGCATCGTGATAGAGCCACAGCGGTTCAAGCAGGTAGGCGGATTACCCTTCAAAGAACGCTATAAAGGCATGGAGCTCCTAGTCAGGAAGGGGTTGCGCGCCCAACTCAAACCAGGAAACCTGCTTACAGGTCAGTTGTTCGTCAATCTCGACTTTTTTCCAGACAGTCCGCCGGCGGACCTCGTGATGCACGGGGGCGAACCACCCCAGATCCCCACCATTCCTTCCGATCTCGAGGAAATCGCACGGTCCGTGAATGGCGTACTGGAAAAAATTGCTAGCCTTCCTTTGGAAGCGGTGTTCGACGATACCCGGAAAACATTGCAGTCCATCCAAAGTTTGGTCAATTCGCCAGACATAAAGGCGTCTGTAAAATCACTACGCAAAACGATGGAGTTGGCCGACGCGACTTTGGCTCAAGCGCAGTCCACGCTTGCCGCAACGGAAAACCTGTTGGGGCCACGCTCGCGTGCTCGCGCTGATTTGGTGGAACTGATGAAGGAACTCAAGAATGCCGCCCGGTCCATCCGGGTGTTGGCCGAGTATTTGGAGCGGCATCCGGAAGCGCTGATCCATGGAAAGGGGGGACCGAAATGATCCGGCACTTTTTAGCGCGGAAATCCATTATCACGGTGACTCTCGCCATACTGGTCGCCGCGGGTTGTGCGGAGACCGCGCCAACCCGGTTCTACACACTGTCCAAGGTTGACGCGCCCGCAGCGGTTCCCGCGCGCGCAGCCGAGAGTCGTCTCGCGGTTGGGGTCGGGCCGGTCTCCCTGCCTCAATATCTCGACCGGCCACAAGTAGTACGCCGTGCCGGGCCTAACAGGTTTGAACTCGCTGGCTTCGACAGTTGGGGCGAGCCTCTGGAGGATATGTTCGCGAGGGTGGTTGCCCAGAATGTGTCGACCCTGCTCGGCACCGACCGGGTATTTGTGATTCCTCGCCGTAGGTTGCCGGAACTCGATTATCAGGTCGAGGTTGAGGTCTTGCGCTTTGATGCTGACGTGGGCGGCAATGCGTTTTTGGTGGCGCGCTGGGAAATCTTTGATGGCGAGGGAAAGCAGCTTCGGCTGGAACAGACCACTTTAAGTGAGCCCGTGGCCGAGCCGGTGGAAGGTGAAAGTTATGAGCCCGTGATCGCGGCCATGAGCGCCACGCTCGCGGCCTTCAGTCGACAGCTCACACAAGCGATTCAATCCATGCCTCCTGATCGTTCATTCCCGGGGAGCTGACTTCATATTAACCGCTTGCCTCGCGCATAGGTGGCTGCAACACTTTTATGTCATATGGATATGAAGGTGTGGATGTCGGGCAGGCCATGCTGGCAGCGGGGATAATAGCACTTGAAACGTGCGCCGATCGCATCTTTGGACGTGGCAGAGATAAGTCTGAGTCACTCAGAAGAAGGAGCGCTTTTGCTTGGGCTTAGCGGCCGCTGGACAATACCGAGCAATTCTCCATCCTTCGACCAGGTGCAGAGCCGTATTGAGGCCGAATCGTTCGCCCAGCGGATCATCCTCGATGCCCGCGAAGTGTCCGATTGGGATAGCGGTTTCCTAACGTTCCTCATAAACTTGAACACCTATTGTAGCGGCAGAAAGATCGCAATCGACGCGCGCGCGCTGCCCGATGGGGTTCACAGACTGTTAGAATTGGCGGCCGCTGTTCCCGAGAAAAAGGGAACCCGCAAGTCCGAAGTCCGGGAATCAATGCTTGCCAAAGTCGGAAACGGCTGGCTCGACGTGGTCCAGGCTGCGCGTGACATCACGGAATTTCTCGGCGAATCGATTGCCAGTTTTGGCCGCTTGTTCGTCGGTAAGGCCCGATTTCGGCGATCCGATCTGATCTTGATCATCCAGGAGTGCGGAGTTCAGGCGCTGCCCATCGTGTCCTTGATCAGCGTGCTCGTTGGGCTGATCCTTGCATTCGTGGGTGCCGTTCAGTTGGAACAGTTCGGGGCGCAGATCTTTGTGGCCAACTTGGTAGGGATCGCCACTGCTCGGGAGATGGGCGCCATGATGACAGGCATCATCATGGCAGGACGGACGGGTGCCGCGTTCGCTGCCCAGCTTGGTACCATGCAAGTCAACGAGGAGATCGACGCCCTAAAGACGCTTGGGTTCGTGCCAATGGATTTTCTGGTGCTTCCCCGGATGTTGGCGCTGATCCTGATGATGCCTCTTTTGTGCGTGTATTCGATCCTGCTCGGGATCTTGGGTGGAATGATCGTCGGCGTTGGCATGCTGGATTTGACATGGACCCAATACGTGAATCAGACCATTGGGGCGTTGTCTTTGACCGATTTCGCCATTGGGATTTTTAAGGCTGGCTTTTTCGGAGTCTTGATTGCCGTCGCGGGCTGTCTCAAGGGCATTCAGTGCGGCCGGAGCGCGTCGGCGGTGGGTGCGGCCGCCACATCGGCCGTGGTTATGGCGATAATTTTAATCATTGTAGCTGATGGGCTATTCGCCGTGCTTACGAACATGTTGGGAATTTGATCGGGGCGTCCGCTTGAAGATGGAATTGGATATGAAGCATGAGTAAACCCGCGAACCCGAGCATGATCGGGGGTTTTGTCCTGGGCGCAGTCGCATTGATCATCCTCGGTATCGTTTATTTCGGGGGCACGCAACTTTTTGCCGAGAGAGACCGCTATGTGATGTTCTTCAGCGGCTCGGTCAACGGACTTCGTGTTGGAGCGCCGGTAACTTGGCGAGGGGTTCCCATCGGCCAAGTCAGCGACATCAATCTTTTGTATAACCCCGAAAAATTGAAATTCTACATTGAGGTCATCGTCGAAATCGATCCGAAGGAAAGCATCGAAATCGGGGGGCCGGCGAACGAAATTACGCCGAAGGACGAGATCCAACGGCTTATCGCCAAGGGACTGAGGGCACAATTGGTCCAACAGAGCTTTGTAACCGGACAGTTGGCGATCCAGGTCAGTATGTTCCCCGAAACCCAGGCCAAGCTCGTAGGGTTGAATACTGAATTTACGGAAATCCCGACTATACCGTCGACCTTCGCGCAGATCGAAGAAGCGATCACAACCTTCACACAAAAATTGCAAGCCCTCGACGTAACCGGGGTCATTAAAGACCTAGAGGCAACCACCACGGCCATCCGTAACATGGTTGCATCGCCGGAACTGAAGCAGGCGATTGTCAACGTTGAGGAAACCCTAGCCGAAACTCGCCAGCTTGTCGGCAAAATCAATAAGCGCTTTGAGCCTTTTGCCGATGAACTCACGGCAACCGTCAAAACGGCGGATGGCACATTTACTGAAGCCAAACAGGCGATGATCCAGGCCAAACAAGCATTTTCAGAGGTTCGTGGCTCGTTGGCAAAGGCGGAAACGTTGTTAACCACTGCCGACACCGTCATCCGACCGGGATCGCCGCTGCATTTCGAACTGGTCAATGCGCTACGTGAGGTCAGCGGCGCGGCCCGTTCGCTGAACAGTTTGGCCCAAACTCTCGAACGCAACCCAGACGCCTTGCTGTTTGGCAGAAGAAAACCTGGAGGCCAATGATGTTACCTTCACGTTCCAGTTACTTGAAGCCTGTCGTATATGGTCTCTGTTTCCTGGTTTTAACGGGATGTGCCGGTATTCTCGGAGGGGAGTCCGTGCCCACCCGCTATTATGTCCTGTCGGAAGTGCCACGAACGGATCAGCCGCCGGCAGCGGCGAGCGAATCGATCATTGCGGTCGTCGAAATCACCATGTCCGATTACCTGGATACTCGAAATTTCGTGACCCGCCCAACGGAGAACACCGTTGATCTTGCGCAATTCGACCAATGGGGAGCACCGTTCAGGCCCCACGTTTCGCGGACGCTCAAGAACAATATCGCCAATCTCGTACCCTCTGAGCGCGTCCTGTTAAGCCCGCTCTCGATCCCAGTACGCGTGGATTATGAAATCCGAACCGATGTTCAAAGGTTCGAGCAGGATCCAACCGGAAACGTCGTCCTTGAAGCGCGTTGGGGTCTGATCGACTTGAACAATCGAACAGCCGTGGCACTGCACACCACTTCCATCAGCAAACCGGTTGTCGTGGATGAGCCCGCCGACGGCGATGACCGGTCGAGCATCGCAAGAAAAAAATATCAAGCAATAGCCGAGGCGATGAGTGCTGCACTTGGCGATATGAGCCGGGAAATCAGTGCGGTCATACGGAGTGACGTAGCTGTAACTCGTTAGTTTATCGCTTATCCGCTTTCAACCATCGTGACTTGGCAGCACACGCTCAACAGCATCGAATACCGGTTGGGAAGTCGGTGACGTTTGGGTAGAAAACCAAGCGGCCAACTGTCCATCAGGGCCAACCAAGTATTTGTGGAAATTCCAACGCGGTTTTGCCTCGTCTCCGAGCTCTTCTGCGGTCCAAAGGTAAAACGGATGGGCTTCCGGTCCGGCCACATGCTGCTTCGTGGTCAACGGGAAGTCGACATTGAAATTGACTTCGCAGAACTCCTTGATTTGATCAGCGGTGCCGGGCTCTTGTTCGCCGAAATCGTTGGAGGGCACTCCGACGACGACGAGACCGCGATCGCGATACCGGTCCCAAAGCGCCTGAAGATCGTCGTATTGATGGGTGAACCCGCATAGCGAAGCGGTGTTGACGACGAGGATCGCCTTGCCTTCGAACGCCGACAACGGCATCGGTTCCCCTTCGATGGAAGTAAAAGCGAAGTCGTGGGCGCTGTTTGCCGCTTTCGAGAACGTCGGCGGGCCTAAAAACAGAACCACGAGCATCAATCCCAGAACGCTTCTAACCGGTGTGATCATACCCATTCCTCCTGGACTGCTATCCCACTAGATGGCGCGCGCAGACACAATCACAAGTCTCAGAATGCCCGGCCCTCATAGTGGCCAGAATACGGGTATGAGGGGAACCGAGATGACAACGATCAGTACAGTCAACGGCAGACCCATCCGCCAGTAGTCGCCGAACTCGTAGCCGCCGGGGCCGAGGATCAGGGTGTTGTTCTGATGCCCAATGGGGGTCAAAAACGCGCACGATGCCGCGACCGCAACGGCCATCAGGAAAGGATCCGGGCTGACGCTTAACGTCTCCGCCGCGGTCACGCCGACAGGAGCCATCACCACCGCCGTTGCCGCGTTGTTGATGATATTGGACAACGCGACGGTTGTGATCATCAAGATGGCCAATATCACCAGAGGCGGGAAACTAGGGCCAAGTGCAAGGATCGCTTCAGCCGCCAAACCCGTCGTGCCGCTGGTTTCAAGGGCCTTGCCGATGGGAATCATCGCCGCCAACAGCACGATGACGGGCCAATCTACGCTCTCGTATATGTCCCTCGGCGGAACGATGTTTAGAAGCACCAATCCAACGGCAACGACACCCAATGCAACCGGGAAAGACAATAAACCGAAAGTCGCCAAGGCGATGCCCGCGGCAAAAAGTCCGACCGAGACAGTGGCGCGGCGGGCATTTCCTACCTGAAGGTCCCTTTCGGCCAGTGGTAAACAGCCGAGTGCCGCCAACACCCCGGGAAGCCGTTCCGGAAACCCCTCCATGAGCAACACATCCCCGGGCTGCAGCTTGATTGCCTGAAGGCGTCCTCGGAAGGGATGCCCCTGTCGTGAAACAGCAATTAGATTGACGCCGTAGCGCCGGCGCAGCCTGACTTGTCCCGTGGCTTGACCGGCCAAAGGCGATCGCGGAAGCACCACAACCTCGGCGAATACGGTCTCGCCCGAGCTCAATCTCTCGATGGCACCGACGCCTTCGCCGGCCACTTTCAGTCCAAGTTCCGAGACCATTGCCCCCAGCGCCTGTGGTCCTGCTTCGACAACGAGGAGATCTCCGGCGCGCACCAATTGCTTCCGGTTCGGACGGTCGATGCGTTGATTTCGGCGGAAATGCCGCAGAATGACAGCTTCGTGCCTGACCGCAGCCTCATCCAGCTTGGTGAGTGTCTGTCCCACAGCCTTGCTGTCCCGCGGCACACGCAATTGGCTCATGTAATCGCCGATATCGAACAGTTCGACCGCGCTTAGGTTGGCCCTGCGCGCTTCGGGGATCAGGCGCCAGCCGACGAGCGTAACGAATGCGATGCCGGCGATAGCGACAATGCCGCCGACCGGGGCAAAATCGAACATTCCGAAGGCCGTTCCGGTGGCTTCCCTGCGAAAGCTGGCGATGATGATGTTAGGGGGTGTTCCAATCAGGGTGATCAGTCCCCCGAGAATGGACCCGAACGCCAGCGGCATGAGGACAATTGCAGGTGAATGCTTAGCTTTGGCGGCGGATTTCAATGTGGCCGGCATGAGCAGGACCAGGGCGCCCACATTGTTCATGACCGACGATAGCGCACCCGAGACGCCGGCGATCAGACCCACGTGGCGGCTGGGTGATGCGACCGGTGGCAGCACACGCCGGGCGACAACGTCTACCGCGCCGGAATTTTGCAGGCCTCGACTGATGACTAAGACGAGCGCCACGGTAACGACTGCGGGATGTCCGAAGCCTGAAAAGACATCCCCGTAGGGAACGCTCCCTGCGACGGCGGCAACCAGCAAGGCCGAAACGGCGACGACGTCGTGGCGCCATCGGCCCCACCAGAAAAGAACCATCGCCGCGCCCAGCAGTCCGAGCAGAAAAATTTGTTGAGCGTCCATAGCGTCGGCGGTCCCTTTAATTGCCCCGTTATCCGGAGGCTCATGAAGATAACAGATGTTCCTGGGCGGCAGACTTGATTCTTCGACAAAACGGTGTTTGGTACTCGACGCATTCCGTAACATGGTATCGTGTCTTCATGTTCCGTTTCGTGCCGCTATTTGTTCTGCTCGTAGGTGTCACATTCGTTAGCACCTCGTCCGCCCAGGAAGATCAACCGGCCTCCAGCGTTGATCAATTGAGGGCCGGTTGGGAAGAATCGCTGGCAGCGGTCGAAGTCTACGCGACCGGTTCAGAACACACCCCGCGACAGCACGACACGTTCAACGCTCAACTTGAGAAAATCAAAAACGAGGCCGCTCAAGTCACTGCGGACGCACAACAGGAGATGACGACCTATGTGCGCTTGTTGGAGGCACTGGGACCTCCGCCGGAGGAAGGGGAACCCCCGGAACCAGTAGACATCAAAGTAAAGCGCGAGGATTTGAACGCTAAGATCAATGTTCATCGGTCACGCATGGCCCAGGCGGAACTGGCCATTGCAGAAGCCGAACAGGCGGAGGCAAAGCTTTCCGAGATTGTTCGCAAAAAGTTTAGGGAGCGGCTGCTGGTTCGCGGCCCTTTGCCATTGGCGCCGGATACCGTGACCCAAGCCGTCCCGGAATTCTTCACGGTTCTCGGTGTCCTGACCGATTCGTATAGCGAATGGCTCGATTTTCTGTCGGATGACGAAGTTGCGGAAGCGCAATGGCGCGGGGCGATGGTGCTGTTGGCGTTTGTTGCTGCTTGGTTCCTCCGCCGGTTCTTACTGACTCGATATGGTCGCGACTCGACCATTGAAAAACCAAGCTATCCGCGGCGGTTCGTCGCGGCGCTCGCGGAGGGCGTGGCGCGAGGAACTCTTCCGGCCTCAATCTTTGCCGTCCCTTTGATCTTGATACCCCTCGGTTTATCGATCGCGAGTGGCTTGTTCGCCGAAGTTGTCTCCGCACTTTGTGTGGCGCTGATCTTTTTTATCCTGGGAACAGCGTTCACGCGCGCCATTTTGGCCCCTGATTTGCCCGCGTGGCGGGTTACACGCCTCGCGCCCAAAGCGGCCAGGATTCTGAGCCGGCGGATCATCTTTCTGATTGCTGTCTTTGCGATCGACATATTCTTCAGTCGCTCGATGTGCGTGGATTTCGATTGCAATGTTCGGACAGTATCGATTTCGCCGGAGCTTGAATCGCTCTATTCCCTCGTTATCGACACGCTTGAGGCCATCGGCATCGTTCTCGTCGTTCAAGGGTGGCTATGGCGTTCGTCGCCATCGGCCTCTGTGGACTCTGAGGCCAGTGTTCAAGCGACGGCGGAAAGCGAAACGGTCTCGGGCGAGGAGCCGCGGGACAGTGCGACCGCGCAGATGATTGGAGGCCGGGTGTGGACATATGTCCGCAGAGCCGTCGGCGTTGCCGCCGTATTCGGCGTGATCGCCAATCTGACCGGTTATGTCAATCTCGGCGATCGGATGATCGACGGTCTCATGATGTCAGGCGCCATTCTCGGGGTCTTGCTTTTGGTTCGCCGGTTGCTCCGGGAGTTAATGCGTTTCGGCTTGGGTGCGCATGTCATCACCTACCGGCTGGGCCTCGCCGAAAACAGCCGCGATCTGTTGTTTTTTTGGCTTGGAGTTGTCCTTGATTTCGTCGTGATTGCGGTTGCGTGCTTTGCGATATTGCCCATCTGGGGTGTGCCGCGAACGGATCTGACACGTGGAATCGGCGATGTCCTGGCAGGGTTTAGTGTCGGCGGTGTAACCATCTCCCTGGTCGATATCCTTACCGCTTTGCTGGTTTTCTTCATCGCTTTCGCGATAACGCGGCTGATCCGCCAAACACTCTCCGAAAAAGTGCTGACGAAAACCAACTTGGATACCGGTATCCGGAATTCCCTGGCGTCCGGGGTCAGCTATATCGGGATCACCATCGCGGCTCTGCTCGCGGTGGGTGTCATGGGGTTCAATTTTCAGAATATTGCGATCATTGCCGGCGCGCTCTCCGTCGGCATCGGCTTCGGTCTTCAGAACATCGTCAACAACTTCGTTTCTGGGCTGATCCTGTTGGTGGAGCGGCCGATAAAGATTGGCGACTGGGTCGTTGTCGGCGAGCATCAGGGATTCGTAAAACGCATCAGCGTGCGAGCCACCGAAATCGAAACCTTCGACCGCGCCTCGGTGATCTTGCCCAATTCGGAGCTACTCTCGAATGCGGTCATGAACTGGACACACAAGGACAAGATCGGCCGTCTAATCATTATGGTTGGCGTTGCCTATGGCTGTGACACGGAAAGGGTGCGGGAGATTCTTCTTTCCTGCAGTAAGGATCATCCCGAGATCGTGAGCTGGCCGAAACCGTTTGTCTTGTTTCAGAACTTCGGCGGGAGTTCCTTGGATTTCGAACTGCGTGCGTATCTGCGAGACGTCGGGAGCCGACTTTCTGTGAGCAGCGATCTCCGTTTCGCTATCGACAAAGCGTTTCGCGAGGAGGGTATCGAGATCCCATTCTCCCAGCATGATGTCCACTTGCGGGATATCGAGCGCCTGGAGCAGGCGCTCGCCGCTCTTAAGCCGGAAGTCAAGCAAGCCGCGGGCGATGTCGGGTCGCCACGCGGTTCGACCGCGGAAAGCAATTCATAGCGGCCCGCCTCGCCGGTCGCCTACGCACGATCGCTGAACTCGCGAAGAGCTTGGAACAGATCCGGGTCATTGATCACCCGCGGTACTTTGTGCTGGCCGCCAAGCTGGCCACGGCTTTTCATCCATGCGGCGAAAGTTCCGGGCGCGACGGCGGTCACCCGCGGCGCCTTCAGGCCGTAGCCGCCGGCGCGATGGACCGCGTAATCTTCGTTGGTGGCGGCGAGGTGTTCGTCCAGGATACTGGCAAACGCTTCTAGCCGCTGGGGTTCTGCCAATTCTTCGGCAAACTCGACGATATAAAGATGATGGCCCAAATCGCCAGACGAAACGGAGTGAACGGTGCCTACGGCATAGTCGTTCACCCCTATGGCAATGGCATCGGCCGCGGCGGAAACCGCGTCCTCAATCTCCTCGCCGATCAGGTGTTCGCCGAATGCCGAAAGGGTATACGACGTGCGGCCGGTGATAAGAACGCGAGGAGGGTCGCGCCCTATAAGCCGTACCGTGTCGCCGA
>CAKZLS010000114.1 GCA_937127205.1 uncultured Rhodospirillales bacterium | reverse complement strand
ACTTTGGCTTTACCGCCAGCACCGGAGGCAAGACCAATCTGCAGAAGGTCAGGGATGTCTCGCTTTCGGTGTCCGATGCGCCGCCACCGACCGACCAGAATCCGGCATTTGTTCTGAGTGGCGATGCTACCTACAGCACCGCACTGGATGAATTTACCCTGACACCGAATGCGGAGCTTCAAGTCGGCGGGGCCATGTCCACGTACCGCATGGACGTGCGGGAAGACTTTGAGATCTTGTTCGATGTGTATCTGGGGGGCGACAATGCCGGAGCTGATGGCGTCGCGTTCGTACTTCATAACAGCGCGCTGAGCAGCCGTGCAATCGGCGAGCCCGGTCTTGGATTGGGTGCGGCGGGGATCGACAATGGAGTGGGGGTCGAGTTCGACACCTTTTTCAACGCCAATGCGGCTGGCGATATTGTCAACGATCATACCAACTTCTTCGACACCGATGCCCCCGCCACCGATAACCGCCTCAACGCGGCCGTTGATTTGGGGGACATCGAGGACGGTCAGTGGCATGCCGTGCGGGTTGCTTGGGATGTGTCGGCCCAGGAACTCACCTATTGGTTCGACGGGCAGCAGAGGGGCGTTTTGAGCAGTGATATCGGTACCACGTACCTGGGCGGATCGGACTTCGCGTACTTCGGATTCACCGGCAGTACTGGCGGTAGGACCAATCTTCAGCAGGTTCGGCTGGACTCGGTTGACGCCACGTTCGAAGTGGACAGCATCGATGGAGCCGATTTCATTGTCTGATTTGTGCCGCGGGTAAAAGTCATACCCGACAGCCCGCGGATCACGGCATAGGCACTCTGACATCGGCGGTGGGGGCGTGGAAATCGCTTCGGGCCAATGCGATGAACGCCCCCACTGAAAGCGATGTCCCAAAGTAGTGGCCTTGTCCGAAGGTACAGCCTTCGGCGGCCAGAAACTCGAGTTGTTGCCGGGTCTCCACGCCTTCGGCCGTGACGGCCAGTCCCAAGCTTCCCGCGAGTCTAATGATGGCTCGGACGAGCATCTCCGCATTGGAAGTTTTGCCTAATCCACGGAGGAAGGTCCGGTCGATCTTAATTTTGTCGACAGGCAGATTGATCAGGCGGCCGAAGCTGGAATAGCCGGTGCCGAAATCGTCGATGGAGATGGTGACGCCAAGTTTTCTAAGGCGCCGCAGCGCGTCGATGCAATCGCTCGGGGGCAGGAACAGGTGCTCCGTAACCTCCAGCTCAAGCCAGTCATAGACCGTGTTGTCGCGCACGGCGATCTGCTTCACCGCGTCCACCAGATCGCCATTCCGGCATTGGCTTAAGGATATATTGCTTGCAACGAAGCCGGGCGCCGATCCGGCGTCTCGCATCTTGCGCACATCCTTTGCCACCCGGTCCAGGACCCAGAAGCCCAGCGGTACGATCAAACCGGTCATCTCGGCCACGGGGATAAACAGGTCCGGAACCAGCAATCCCCGGCTCGGGTGGCGCCACCTCACCAGGGCTTCGGCCCCGGCCAGGCGACCGGAAGCGAGGTCGAACTGAGGTTGATACTCCATGAACAGCTCATCGCGTTCGAATGCGTCGATCAGGTCGTGTTCAAGGGCCTTGCGGTCCTCGATCTGTACGGTCATGTCCGCCGAATAGAAGCGGTAGGTGTTCCGCTGTTCGGACTTGGCGCGGTAAAGAGCGAGATCGGCGTTGCGCAGCAGTCCGTCCACGTCGTCGTCGTCGTCGGGGCTCATGGTAATGCCGATACTGGCGCCGACACGCGTCATGTGGCCGTCGAGTACGAAGGGCTCGGAGACGCGATCGACGATCTTGCGCGCCACCGATGCGGCTTCCTCCGGGGAACGCAGATCGGACAGGATAACAGCGAACTCATCGCCACCAAGCCGAGCCGGCGCGTCCACTTCGCGGACACAGTCCTTCAGGCGGCGGGCGACGGTCTCCAGTAACCGGTCGCCGATGGGATGCCCGAGGGTGTCGTTGACGTCTTTAAAATGATCGAGGTCGAGCAGGAGCAAGGCCAGCAATCCCCGGCTGCGCTTCAGCCGTGCCAATTCCTGCTGCAGGTGATTGCGGAAAAGCTCCCGGTTGGGCAGGCCGGTCAGCGTATCGTGAAGTGCCAAATGTTCGATATCCTGTTCCGCCTGCTTTCGCTCGATTGCCGACGTCAACATGTTGGCGATGGATCTGAGGAAGCTCATGTCGATGGCGGAGAAGTCCCGCGGCGCTTCGGCGAGGGCGACGAGAACGCCAAACGGGAAATGGCCGATGGAGATTGCTGCATGGGCAACATCAATGGAACCGTCGCTCCGCGCTCCATCGGCCAATATGTCTGGTCGTGGATCTGCCAGCAGCGCAGGCGGCGGATGATCGGCGAGGCCGCTTCCGGGTTCCGGCACGAACGTGGAGGGCACCGAACCGGCGGACGCGCGAAGGGTCTGAGTGCCATTCTCCGCGGCTCCCTCGATGATCGCGGCGCCGGCAACGGAAAGCCGGTCGCGAACCAGTTTCACCGCAGTCTCGAATAGCACATTCATCTCGATCCCGGACAAAGCCGTACGGCCGAAATCGGCGATCGCGGTCTGCCGCCCCGCGTAATCGGCGAGTATAGCCTCGGCCCGCGTCCGCTCGGCGATATCCAGATGGAGTTGATGGTTCAACCTCTCCAGTTCGCTGGTGCGTTCGGCGACTCGATGCTCGAGCGACCGGATGATCTCCGCGTTGGCGATACGCTGCGACACTGACTCCTTCAGCCACCAGTTAGCTTTACGGCCGAGAACACAGAGCGAAACGGTATATAGACCCACCGCTGCCGCCATCACCCAATGCTGCAAGTCTCCCTCGCTCGCGAGCCGAATGGAATAGGGTAGGATGGACGGTATCAAATAGGCATAGAACGCGGGTAGGCAGGGCGTGAGGGCGGAGACGGCTCCGGCTCCCATGCCGCCGAGTACAAATCCGAGAACCATCGTCTGGATGACGCTTTCCGGCGAGTAGAACATGTACCCCGCGGTTCCCCACAGGACGCCGCTAATCGCCGAACTGATAATGGCGAAGCGGCATGTTCCGCGGATCGGCGCGGACACAGTGCGGTACCACATCCACAGCGCGCCGCGGACCACGACCATGAGGCACATGAGCAGCCACCAGCCGGCGACCAGCGAAATGGCTTCGTGTCCATAAAAAACGGCGGCGATCAGCGTACCGTTGACCAGATTTGCAGCCAACACGATCGGGGTCGTGTCGTAGACGAGCGCGAGCAATTCATGCTCGACCTCCTCGTCATGACCACTTTCATCGAAATCCGAAACGGTATGGACGAAATCCTTCACCCAAACTCCACTCACGTTATGCGGCATGTGGCTGCCGGATGACATTTCGGGTCCTTATACAAACGGAGGTTATTAGCCACCGTTGGTATTCTCCTGAATGGCGCGCATTCATGGCACTCGGCGTAAACTTTAGCGCTTTGAGAACATCTATTTCACAAAAAAACGGCCCAATTGGGGAAATATTGTTGAGAAGGGGCAGTGGGTGATCAGACGGCACCACGGACTCCGACATGGTTCATACACCGAGAGTGTTATTTCAAAACGCCCATCGGAATTGTAGGCCAACGAGATCAACCGAAGCGTCCACGTCACCAGAAAGGTTGCCCCGTGGGCCGTTTCCGGGTTGATCAGACTGCAGGCGGACCGAGCCTTCCGGGCTGAAAATGTGAGCGTAGCCGAAGGTGAAATCCATGGCATCGGAAAAAGTGTAGGAGGCGCCTACGCTCAGCCAGTACCGATCGGAGTCGGGAACGCGTGGCGTGCGTGTCCGATTGGGAACAGGGCTTTGGTCGTACGCCGCGCCCAGACGGATCGCCCATGACGGGGTGGGACGGTAGGTTGTTCCCGCCGCCACGAACCAGGTGTCGGTCCAATCGCTCTCGGTGACGCTGTCGGGCTGATCCGGATTATCGAAGCGCACTCTCAGTTCCTTGATGCGGCTCCATCTTGTCCATGACGCGTTTGCCATGACCGACCATTGATCGTCGATGTCATGGTAGAGGCCGAACAGCAAACTTTCCGGGGTTTCCAGGGTCGCGTTGGCGCCGGTGTTGGTGAACGCGCCCGTGTCACCGGAGATGGCTTGACCGACGCCGTCGGAATCCAATTTGAAACGGGCGTTGCCATCCAGTTCATGACGAATGTGCGAACGATAACTCAGTCCGAAGCGGGTTCCTGTCCAGGGCTCGTAGAGGAGACCGAGTGTCCAACCGAAACCCCAGTCGTCGCCAGTGACCCGTGCTTTACCGTCCTGTTGCGTGGGCTCGGCGAAGGGAATAATGCCGTCGCCGATGGACCCGAAATCGATAGCATTGCTTAGTTCCGCGTCCACATATTGCGTCTGCAGACCAGCGCCGATAGAAAGTCCCTCGACGATATCGAATGCGAGGGTGGGGGACACGTTCACGCTCCTTAGCTTCGATTGGAGCGCGTGATAGCGGCCAGCCCAGTCGTTGTGGTAGTCGGTTTCCAGTCCGAACGGCACGGTGATGGCAACTCCGAAGCGAACGTTATCGACAAAATCGATGGCGCGATCCAGATCCACCACCGCGTAGATTGCTGGAATCAATTGGTCGTCGGCGGCGTTACTTCCCCCATTGCCGCCGGTGATGGGGTCGCCTACGGTTGTGCTGGCGCTCTTGACGTCGAACTTGACGACGGGGCGAACCAGGCTGGCTGTGGTAAGGATCTGGTGGCCGTCCT
>CAKZLS010000113.1 GCA_937127205.1 uncultured Rhodospirillales bacterium | reverse complement strand
CCCGCATCACCGCGCACCACGCTCCTTGCCGGAAATCCCGAAAGACCGTCACAAGCGGTTACTATTAACCACCGTTGGTATTAAACCCATGAGCGGCCTTTTATAGCGGGGACAGAGGGCTTGCTGACGATCCGTGAAGCACACCATGAGGATGCCAAGGGCATTGCCAAGGTGCAGGTGGACTCCTGGCGGACCGCATATCCCGGTTTGGTGCCCGACCGTATCCTTATTTCCATGTCAGAGCGACGGCATCAGGCCGAATGGGCGAATGCCCTCGACCACCCGCGCTCGCGTCACACCGCGCTTGTGGCAACGATGGAAGTTAACGCGGACAGCAGTGGCGTGCTCGGGTTCGGGAGCTGCGGCCCGGCGCGCGACGGGTCGCTCCGGCACGCCGGCGAGATCTATACGCTTTATGTGCTGCCTCAATATCAAGAGCTCGGTATTGGCCGGGCATTGCTCAACGGCCTGTTCGATTGCCTGCTGGAGCGGGGCATGGAGTCGGCGATGGTCTGGGTGCTGGCCGACAATCCGTCGCGGTTCTTTTACGAGACCATGGGCGGTCGCCGGGTAGCGGAACGTGACGAAAGCCTGTGGGGGACGGTCCTCGGCGAGGCAGCCTATGGCTGGCCCGACCTCCGCACCGCCCGCGCCTGACCGGCAGACAATCGATGGTTGGCCTATTCCGAACCGGGAGTTTGACCCTTCGGTTCCGTTTCCGCATAGACCCAGTCGATGTATTCTTGATTTCCCGCCGAAATCTCAACGCCCAAAACACTGGGCGTTTCGTAGGGGTGAAGCCGAATCGTCTCGTCTTTCACCGCTTCAAACAGTGACAATCGCGTTTTGACAAGCAGTGGAACTTCGATCGCTTCTTCAATTTTGCCTTTCCAGAAGTATCGGCTTGCGATTTCGCCATAGCGATTGGAGCACGCCACCAGACGCTTCGAAATCAGCGCGTCCGCGATGGCGTCAGCCACGTCGGCCGATGGGCAGTTTATCCAGACATCGACGATCCGCATCCTGGTCCTCCTTCCGCCTCATACCGGGAGGCCTGTTATACGCCTAGGACGTGCTATCGGAAACGTTGCCGTCCAAATCGGCGTGCCCAATTGCATTGCGGACATGGATGTATGGCGACCCATGCGGCTGTCCGAGGCTGCGAAGGAGCCCGGATGGGATGCGATCAGCGGGCTTCCGAGGCGAAGTCCCTGAAGGCGTCGAACAGGCGCATGTCCAGATGGCCCTCGAATGTGGCCATCAGATCGAGGGCTTGTCGGCTGCTCATTGTCGCCCTGTAGGGGCGTATGTCGATCAGCGCCGAATAAACGTCCGCAATGGCGGTCAGCCGAGCGCAATCGCTGATCTCGGCGCCTGAGAGGCCGTTGGGATATCCGGTTCCGTCCAGTTTTTCGTGGTGGTCCAGGGCGGCGGAGATGGTTCCCGCGTCCAGAGCATTGCCGCGCCGGAGGATTTGGCCCGAGAGCGTTGGATGTTTGCGTATCAGTTGCCATTCCGCACCGCTGAGCTTACCGGTCTTGTCGAGGATCCTGAGCGGGATCGCCGATTTGCCGATATCGTGAACCAATCCGCCGGTGGCCAATTGCTGGATGTCGGGGCCGGGAAGGCCGATGGCATGGGCGAAGTGGGTCAGCGATCCGGCAACGAACATGCAGTGCCGGAAGGAATAGTTGTGATGCTCGGCCAGGGCGTCGATCCAGGCGTTGAAGCTGCCGAGCCGGGTGGCGTGGCGAATATACTTGGCGCTGAGTTGGATGTCTTCCATGGGCAGCGGCTCGCCGCGCCGCGCTCGCGCGAAACAGGTTTCGAACGTGGCGAGGCTCTTCTTGAGGGCGGTGTGCGTTGCCGGGTCCAGGTCGGCCCATGACTGTTCGGTTCGGCGATTGAGGCACTTGGTGATGACGGAACGCAAAGCGTTGCCGTTCACCGGCGGGGCGAAGAAATCCTTGAAGCCGAGGTCCTTCAGCCGCGAGATGCTTTTGGCGTTTCGTTTCGGGAAAACGAACAGTTTTTCCCCGCCGCAGATTTCGAGGGCCTTGCGAACGCGCCGGACCTGCTGGTTGGAGAGCAGGCTCGAGCAAAAGATTTGGATGGGAGCGTCCGAAGAGCCTCTCTCGAAAACGGCGTCGAGCGTCTCCACCCGGCCGCGAAAGCGCTGCGAGACGATGGAGACGACTCCGGCGACACTGAATTCGCCGTCCCGAATAATGGCCACATCCATGCGCTGATCCCGCTCCGCAAAAAACGTTTGGCAAGTGAGCATACCGCGATGGGGGTTAACGCCGCGTTGACCCGGCGACAAGGCGGCGCCAGCCTCGCACACAGGGGATGGAGATACCCGCCGCCAGAGTCTCGGTCCTGCTTGATCTCCTGCCCGATCAGCATCATGTTATCTGTCGGAATCATAATGTTTATTGGGAGGTAGGCATGCGTATTCAGGATCGCCCGGAGTTCGAGTCCAAACCGAAGCCGGTTACGGCGACACCGACGGATTCGGTTGGTGACGTTGTCGCGCGGATGGCCAAAAACAATCACGGCGCCACCGCCATCGTCGATGATAAGTCTCAGGTCCTTGGCATATTCAGCGAGAGAGATTTGATGCGCCGGGTGGTGGCGCCGGGCAAGGATCTGAAGTCAACGCCGATTTCCGAGGTCATGACCAGCGAAGTCAGGACGGCGAACGCGTCCGATGACGTTGTCGCCTGGCTGCGGCAAATGTCCAACGAGCGGTTCCGTCACGTTCCGGTGGTGGATGACGACGGCAAGCTGGTCCACATGATGTCTCAGGGCGACTTCGTGTCCTACACGTGGCCGGAACTGCGGGACCGCATCAAGGAAGAGGTGACCTACGCCTACCCAAAGCTTTCTTCACCGCTGTGGCTGTTCACCGGCATCGCCGTCTACACAATCATCATCATCATCGTGCTGCGCGCCGCGTTCTAGTACCCACTTTCACAGTTCGGTGCCCCGTGTGACGGCC
>CAKZLS010000112.1 GCA_937127205.1 uncultured Rhodospirillales bacterium | reverse complement strand
GGGTCTGAACTGTGGAGAATGGCGGAATGATTATCCATGAAGAAGATAAGGGTGTTGGTTTCCTTCTGACCGACACCGCCCGGTTGCTCCGCCGACTAATCGATCGAAGGCTGCAGCCGTTCAAGCTGACCCGAGCCCAGTGGGGGATCCTCGCCATGCTCGCCAGCCGCGATGGCTTGTCGCAGTCTGAGTTGGCCGATGAATTGGAGATCGAACGGTCGACCGTGGGCCGTTTGATCGACCACGTGGAGGCCAACGGCTGGATCGAGCGGCGGCCGAAGCCGTCGGACCGGAGGCTTTGGCTGGTCCACCTGACCGACCAGGCGAAGCCGGTGATCGAGCAGGTGATGGAGGTGATCCTCGCCACCCGCGCTGAAATGCTAAAGGGCCTCAGCGGCGATCAGCAGCGGCAGCTCGACGACTCCCTCGGGTTCGTCAAAGCCAACCTCATCGCGGCCCTTGATGCGCCACCGACAAAGATTTCTTCCGCCGCGCCTGCACGGCCTGCATCGGCACCGGAGCATACGTAAAGCCGAGACGGTCTGCCAGGCGGACCAGCGCCAAGTCGCATCTTTCGGTGGACTCAGAATGGCGGCCGCCCCATCGCACAAGTGTGTTCATCCAAGACGCGCTTCGATCAAGTTGACGGCAACGTCGACGCCGTTCTCCTCGGACATCGCATTGCCGATGGCGCGGGCCCGGTCGGACATGTCGGGGGAACCCAAGACCTTGGCGATCGAGTTGACCAGCCGTTTCGATGACAACCCCTTGCGCCGCTGCGTCGGGCCGGCCACGCCGAGCCGTTCAAGCTCCGAGCCCCAGAAGAACTGATCGGCCATATGCGCCACCACGACGGAGGGGCGACTTGCAAGGAGGCTCGCTTGGGTCGTTCCGGCGCCGCCATGGTGGACAACGAGCGAGCACTTTGGAAATACCTCTCTGTGGGGCGACCCTTTCACAGCGAAGATGCCATCCTCCGCCGGAAACGCGGAAAGGTCGTCCCAGGGCAATTGAAGGATCGCACGGCATCCCACCTTGCGCACCGCCGCCGTCCACAGGGCCGCCGTGTCTCGGATGTAATCCAGGTGGTGAAGCATCATGCTTCCGAAGGTGAAGTAGACCGGAAGCTCGCCGGCCTCTATGAATGAATCCAAGCCATGAGGACACTCTTCCGCTGACAAACGCGCCGGTGTGTTCAGGAAACCGCAGAGTTCGTGCCGGTCATCCCACTCGTCGGCGGGCTGGCAAATGCTTGGGCTGACCGCGATGAGGTTGAGCCGGTCCGACGCCCACGTCTCGGTCATGACGTCCCGATCCGGGGCCAACCCCTCCCGCGATCGCAACGCATTGACCCGCGGCAGGAAGACACCGTTCAGCATCTTGCGTACCAGCATCCATCCCAGAGGGTAGGACCATTGTCCGAGGTCCGGCAGGCCGGGTGGTCGAACGGTCGCGGAGGGCACGCCATTGTGGACCGTGTTGAGCGTCGCCATGGGAACGCCCGACGTCTCCGCGGCAACCCGAAGCGGGAACGCGAAGAAATGGCCCACGACCGCGTCGCTGGCCGAGCAGAGAACCTGTGCCGCCGCATACATGTCTTCCATCACCGGATCGAAGCCGTGCCGCATGACCAGTTCGGCTTGGCGAAGGGGGTTGCCGAGATCGATGATTTGACGCCAGATTTCCGCCACCGTTCCGGGTGGAAGAATTTTCGGGTGCCGCACCTCCACCAGCCGAAATCCAAACCGCCGTGCCGGCCCATGGTAGTTCCGCCCGGCGTTGTCGGTGACAACCAGCGTGACCTCGTGACCCGCCCGCACGAGCCCGGCGGCGAGAGCGATGAACGGCTGGACATCCCCCTCGGTGCCCCACGTCTGCAAACCGATTCTCATTCACCCGCCCATGATTTCGTTCGTACGGAAGGTCGTCCCGCCGCGGTTACCCGGGCGCAGGTGCTGTCTGCTCGCCCGGCCGCCCTATTTCGTCGGCTGGATCGTCTCGCCGCCATGACTCAGCGGATAGAGACGGGTGACGTGGCCCATCTTGCGTCCGGCCCTCATCTCGCGCTTGCCGTAGAGATGCAGCGCGGTGTCGGCGGCGGCGGAGAGCTCGGGCCAGCGGGCGGCGGCGTCGCCCAGCAGATTGTCCATGACCGCGTCGTGGTGGCGGGCGGGCGCGGCCAGCGGCCAGCCGCAGATGGCGCGGATGTGCTGCTCGAACTGGCTGACCGCGCAAGCGTCCAGCGTCCAGTGGCCGGAGTTGTGGACCCGGGGGGCAAGCTCGTTGACCGACAGATGGGTGTCTCCCGCCGCGGTCACGAACATTTCGACGCCCATAACACCCACGTAGTCGAGGCGGGTGACGATGTGCTCGGCCAGGCGGGTGGCCTCAAGGGCGATCTCGTCGGGAATGCCGGCGGGCACGATGGAGTGGGCCAGGATGTGGTTTTCGTGGATATTGCGGGCCGGATCGTAGGCGACGGTCTCGCTGTCGAGACCGCGCGCGACGATCACCGAAATCTCGCAGTCGAACGCCACGAAGGATTCGAGGATGGCGGGCCTGCCGGCGATGGCCGCCCATGCGGCTTCGGCGTCCTCGGCCTGGCGGATGGAGGCCTGGCCCTTGCCGTCATAGCCGCCACGCCGCGTTTTCAGCACCGCCGGGGGACCGATAGTTGCGATGGCGTCCTTCAGCATATCCAAACTGTCCACCACCGCGAAGCGAGCGGTGACGACGCCGGCATCGGCAAGGAAGCGTTTCTCGCGCAGCCGGTTCTGGCAGATGTGCAAGGCCGCGGGCGAAGGGCGGACCGGGACTCGCTCGTTGAGATAAGCGGCGGTTTCCCCGGGGACGTTCTCGAACTCGTAGGTGACCACGTCGACGGCGGCGGCGAAGGCGTCGAGGGCGGCGGTATCCTCGTAGGCGGCGGCCGTCGTGGTCTCGGCCACCTGGGAGGCGGGGCGCTCTTCATCGGCGCGGTAGACATGACAGCGAATGCCCAGTCGGGCGGCGGCCAGCGACAGCATGCGGCCCAGTTGCCCACCACCGAGAATACCGACAACGCTGCCGGGCGGCAGCGGACCGCGCGCGGGAGGGGGGCTCACGTGGTGACCGGGCTTTCGCCCACCTTTGCGGACTGCTCGGCGCGCCAGGCCTTGAGCCGGGCGGCCAGTTCGGGGTCGGCCAGCGCCAGCACGGCGGCGGCGAGTAGGGCGGCATTGACCGCGCCGGCCTTGCCGATGGCCAATGTGCCCACCGGAACCCCCGCCGGCATCTGGACGATGGAGAGCAGGCTGTCCTGACCCTTGAGCGCCGCCGATTCCACCGGCACGCCGAACACCGGCAGGGGGGTCAGCGCGGCGACCATGCCGGGCAGGTGGGCGGCTCCCCCGGCGCCGGCGATGATCACCTTGAGGCCGTTGGCTTCGGCGGATGTGGCGTAGGCCACCATGCGCTCCGGCGTCCGGTGCGCAGACACGATCTTCGCATCGAAAGCCACCCCGAGACGATCAAGGGTTTCGGCGGCATGGTTCATGGTCTTCCAATCGGACTGGCTCCCCATGATCAGTCCGACGGCGGCTGGCTGCCGCTCTTTAGTCATTCTCAAGTTCTCCGCGCTCAACTTCGAAAACTTCTATTATAAGTGCTTTCGCGCAAGAGAGCACATCCTGTGCTGGATATGCAACGCCGCGACGTGTCGGCCACGTGCGCCGGATCGGCGGCGGGGGCGTGCGTTCCGCTAATTCGCTTCCCCCGGACTGAAGTCGTTGACGATGACCTCCCGCTCGCGCGGCAGGTACGTTGGCCGGTTCGCCGCCTCGGGCAACGACTCGGCATCGAGCTTTGCCACGGCCTTGAGCATGAACTCACGCAGCCGGCAATGGACTTCCCAGGCGATCATGGGATCGGCCGCCATGATGTAGAACCGGACGGAAATGCTGCTGGCGTTCTGATCGATAACCTGGACCTTGCAGTCATCCTTTTCGACGATGTCGTCATCCCGCTTAACGAATTCCTGAAACGCTTCGCGCAGTGCATCGATATCGGCCCGGTGGTCCAACTGCAGCAGAACCGGCTTCAGAAGCCTGGCATCCTGTTTCGACCAATTTTCCATGGGGTGGGAAATAAAATGATTTACCGGCGCCATGAAACGGCGGTTGTCCCAGGTTTTCAGCTGCAGATGGGTAAAATTGATTTTCTCCACGTAGCACCACTCGCCTTCGTAGAGCACGGCGTCGCCAATCCGCGCCGTCTTGGCGAACGCGATCTGAAGGCTGGACATCACGTCTTCCAGAACCGTCCGCGCAGCAAAAAGCAACAGCAGGCCGACAAAGCCCGCTGAGGCCAGAATGGAAAATCCAAGGGTTTCGAAAGCATTGGTTTGTGCGAGGACGATACCGGTTCCGGCCACGATCGCCAGAGCAATAACGATGCGCCGCGCGGCCGAAATATTCGTATAGACGGCGCGTTCCTCCGCCGTTTCCTGATCGCTCAACTCACCCATGTCGCGCTCGGCCATGCGGTCGAGGACCGCGTCGATGATGCGGACAACGATCAGGACCACCGCGATGATGAGAGCCGTGGTTTGTATCGGCTGCAGGATCGTGTTGACCACTCCGGAAAATGTGAAGACGTAATTTTTCACGATCACGAAAGTCGCGAAGAATGCGAGTAGAGCCAACGGAATCTTAATGGCACCGGCGATTTCCGCGGCGAACGGCAGGGACCGGCGTTCAAGTCTTTGCATGAGCGAATAGACCGCGGCAGCGGCGAAAAATGCCAACAACATCAGAACCGGAAACGCGATGACCTCCCACCAAGCAAGCGTCCAGAACGCCTGCTCGCGAAGGAAGCCGGGAAGTTCCTGCTCGAACCAGGTCGGTCCGAACTTTTCGTACATCGCCGGGATATTTTGCACGGTCTGGGCCGAAAATACCCAAGCCGGCTCACCGTCGGCTGGTTTCATGCGCGCCAGCCGGATCGAGACCGGCTGATCGGGCAGCTGGATGATTGCGAGGCGAATACTGCGACGCGGCTCCCCGGCCATGGGATCCTTTGACGACGAAAATGCGTCCAGTCCGTCCGGTCTATCGGGCAGCGCGCTCCAGTCGAGCCATATGGCTCCCTGTACCACCTCGTAGAGGTGCTCGGCCAATATCTGGCCACGCTCGGCTTGCTCGTCCCGGGCGAATTCCGCGAGATCGAGCACATGCGCCGCGGTCATCCAATCGTTCCGCTGGGCGGCAAAGACGAATGTCTCCATCGCTGACTGCGGTGTGTCGAGGTTAACCTCTGCCGAGGCATTCGGAAGGCCGGCGTTCAGTACGTCAACTTCGAAAAAACGATTTGATCCTCCCGACCCCTGACTCTGCGCCGCTGTCGACAAGACGAAACCAACGATTAAAGTGAAGCAAAACAACGCGCGCCGAAACATCAGGTTTCCATTCTCACAATTGTTAACCAAGGGTGGGTGCTGGCCCAGAAAAGGCCGGATTGACCGTATGGCATTCAATTGTGAACACCCAAAAGCGGTCTCAGTTCCTTGAATCCAGAAGAAGAAAGTGATTCTAGTACCCACTTTCACAGTTCCGTGCTCCATGTGATCGCTTTTCCCGCGTCCTTGGCAGGAGGCGG
>CAKZLS010000111.1 GCA_937127205.1 uncultured Rhodospirillales bacterium | reverse complement strand
CATCGCCTCGCAGACCGCCCCGGTCCGATCCACGACGCCTCGGGCGCACCCATCTGGTAAGCCCGGCCATGGCCGTGGCCGCCGCCATCACCGGGCACATCACGGATGTGCGCGATCTCCTGCCCTAATCGGCCGCGGCTGATAAACGCCGCGATCTGCGATCGGAGGATCCATGGAAAGTTTCACCAAATTGTCGGGCGTTGCCGCGCCTTTGCCGATGATCAACGTCGACACCGACATGATTATCCCCAAGCAGTTCCTGAAGACCATCAAGCGGAGCGGACTGGGCAAGAGCCTGTTCTTCGAGCTGCGCTACGATGACGACGGCAATGAGCACACCGACTTCGTGCTCAATGGCCACCATCACCGCGATGCCGTGATCCTGGTGGCCGGCGACAACTTCGGCTGCGGCTCGTCGCGCGAACACGCGCCCTGGGCGCTTCTCGACTTCGGCATCCGCTGCGTGATCGCGCCCAGTTTTGCCGACATCTTTTTCAACAACTGCTTCAAGAACGGCATTCTTCCCGTCGTTCTGCCGCGTGGTCAAGTGGACAAATTGATGGCCGAGGTGGCG
This sequence comes from uncultured Rhodospirillales bacterium, assembly GCA_937127205.1. Lineage (GTDB taxonomy): Bacteria > Pseudomonadota > Alphaproteobacteria > Rhodospirillales > Defluviicoccaceae > CAKZLS01. The sequence continues at coordinate 2,813 of CAKZLS010000111.1, read as the reverse complement.
CACGTGGACAACTCGACGCTGAGCGTCGACTTGGAAGCCCAGGAAATCACCACCGCGGACGGCCGGAAAATTGCGTTCGATGTGGATCCGTTCCGCAAGGAGTGCCTCCTCGAGGGTGTTGACGAGATCGGCTTGACGTTGAAGGAAGTCCACAAGGTCGAAGCATTCGAGACGCGGCAAAGAGCAGAGCAGCCATGGCTATACGGTTGATGTATACTACTGTTAGCTTGACCGGCATCTGACACAACCACTAGGAACCATGATGGCCAACGATAACAAAAAGCTCCTCCTTCTCCCCGGCGACGGCATCGGGCCGGAAGTGATGGTGGAGGTCAAACGGGTCATCGACTGGCTTGACCGCAATCGCGGCATCATCTTCGACGTTTCGGAGGGCCTCGTGGGCGGCGCGTCCATCGATGCCCACGGAACGCCGTTGACCGACGAGACAATGGCTCAGGCCCTGGCTGTCGACGCGGTGTTGTTAGGGGCGGTCGGCGGGCCGAAGTGGGACGACCTTCCGTTCGAGCAGAAACCGGAGCGCGGCCTCCTGCGGCTGCGCAAGGACATGGAGCTGTTCGCCAATTTGCGTCCGGCGGTGGTGTTCGACGCGCTGGCGGAGGCCTCGACCCTGAAGCTCGACGTGGTGAAAGGGCTCGACATCATGATCGTCCGCGAGCTGACAGGCGGGGTCTATTTCGGCGAGCCGCGCGGTATCGAGACCCTGCCCGACGGCAGCCGCCGCGGCGTCAACACGCAGGTCTATGACACCCATGAGATTGAACGTATCGCCCGGGTCGCCTTCGAACTGGCCCGTAAGCGATCCAACCGCGTGTGTTCGGCGGAGAAGGCCAACGTCATGGAAAGCGGCGTTCTGTGGCGCGAAGAGGTTCAGAAGGTGCGCAACGAAGAATACCCGGACGTGGAATTATCCCACATGTACGCCGACAACTGCGCCATGCAGTTGGTCCGCAACCCGCGCCAGTTCGACGTCATCGTCACCGACAACCTGTTCGGCGATATTCTTTCCGACGAGGCGGCCATGCTTACCGGATCGCTCGGCATGCTGCCATCCGCGTCGCTCGGCGGTGCCGACGAAAACGGACACCGGCTGGCACTTTACGAGCCGGTACACGGCAGTGCCCCGGACATCGCCGGCAAGGGACAAGCCAACCCGTTGGCCGTGGTCCTCAGCTTTGCCATGTGCCTGCGCTACTCGCTGGACATGGTCGAAGAGGCCGATGCCATAGAGGCGGCCGTCAAGGCCGTACTCGATGGGGGCTTACGCACCGCCGACATCATGCAGCCGGACAAGGCCAGGGTGTCCACCCGGGTGATGGGCGAGGCGCTCGTCCGCGAACTGGGCAAGGTTGCGGACTGATCTAGAAGAAAATCCTGTGCAGCAGCGGCACCAATAGCGCCGTCGCCAGAGCGTTGAGGCCCATGGCGAGACCGGAGAAGGCGCCGGCCACTTCGCTCACCTGCAGGGCACGGGCGGTAGCGATGCCGTGCGACGCTACCCCGAGCGCGAAGCCTGTGGCTTTGTGGTCGTGAATCCGGATCAGCTTGAGCAATCCCGTTCCCAGCACCGCGCCGATGATCCCGGTGAGGATGACCAGCACCGCTGTCAGCGACGGTATCCCACCGATCTTTTCGGCGATGCCCATGGCGACGGGGGTGGTCGCCGATTTCGGCGCCAGCGACAATAGTGTTCGTTCCGAGGCGCCCAGAGCCCAGCCGATGGCAACGGCGCTGCCGGCGGCGGTCAGCGAGCCGACCACCAGAGCGGTTACCAAGGCAGGGGCTGACTGTCGCACCAGGGTGAACTGGCGATAGAGCGGCACGGCAAGCGCGACCGTCGCCGGTCCCAACAGAAAATGGACGAATTGGGCACCCTCGAAGTAGGTCGCGTAATCGGTATCGGTCAAATAAAGAAATCCGGCGAGCATGCCGATGGCGATCAGCACCGGGTTGAGAAGCGCGTTGGCGTTGCTCTTGTCGTACAGCCAGAGGCCCGCCTGATAGGCCAGCAGCGTAAGGGTCAGGCCGGTGAGCGGGCTGGCCGCCAGATAGACCCAGACCTCCTCGATGTCGGCGGTCATTCGGCGCTGCCCCTTCTGAAAATCCTGGACAGAACCTGCATGAGACCGGCGGTCACGGCGATAGCGATGACGGTGCTGCCCAGCAGCGCGCCCAGGATTGGCCAGCCCTCATCTGCCAACAGCGTGATATGCGCCATAATACCCACACCCGCTGGCACAAACAGCAGCGCCAGATGTTTGAGCAGCCCGCCGGCTGTGGCCTGAAGGCCGTCCGGCACTGCGCCGTGGAAGGCGAGACCGCAAAAAAGCAAGGCCATGCCGATGACGGGACCCGGGATGGGTAGCCCGGTGGCCACCGCGATGATCTCGCCCGCCAGTTGGCAGACAAGCAACAATGTTAGAAATCCCAGTTCCAAGCGCCTGATCCTTTTTCAAGTAGATCCTGTTGTCGAGCATGATCATGGCATGAAAGAAAGGCCAAGTTCGCTTGAAAACCTTTTAGGTTATCTCAGGCGGACTGGAGACCGGTAACGATCGCCTGCCGCGCCATGCTCATCGGGACGTCGGATCGGACCCGGATTAAAGCCGCTTGAACCGAACGACCACGTAGCCGGGGGCGATGCATTCGGCGAAGCCGGTGGGCCGCGGCATGGATCTGTCCGGGGCGTTGTCGCAAACGGTTAAGGTGTCTCCAGTCAGCGCGTAGATGCCGCGCCACACGCCCGCGAGAGATTGGGTCTCGTTTTGCTCGAAACTGATGGACGACGGATTCGC